>NZ_JBQQCQ010000002.1:0-180979 GCF_052245995.1 Streptomyces sp. SDT5-1
TCGACGCCGCCCAGGTCCAGGGCGACCGCCCGGTGCCCATGTACACGCAGGTTCGGTACCACGGCAGCCTGACGCACATGCACGGCCTCTATTGGGTGTGCGCTGTGGCGCAGGAGCCGACCGGCATGCGTGGCGGGACGCGTACGCGGTACTCGCTCGGGCGGTTCGGTGAGCGCGGCATGAAGCCGAAGTTGCACGACGTTCGCCCGGAGTCGCTCACGCCCGTGCCCCGGATGCTGCCCGGCGTGGCGTAGGGCTTTCACCAGGGGTGGGGCTTCCAGGAAATGGGTTGCCCCGCCCCGCAGTTTAGGTATTATGGAACATGTCGGGGGAGGTTGGTTCCCTCCCCCGACATCGCCGGAAGTTCGTCAACACGAGAGGGCCCAAGTGCCAGACCACATCGAGCAGTTCACCGACGGTACGGCCGCATTCGTCTCCGCCTACAGGAGCGCATGGCACAAGCTCGGCAGCATCCGGCCGGGCCTCATGACCGCCGAAGAGGTCATCCGGGAAGCGTTCCTGGGCGGATGGAACGTCCGCAAGATCCCGCTTACGGGCACGGAGATCACGACCGAGGGCGCCGAGTCGATCGAGATCCCCGACCAGTTCGCGAGCGTGCGGAACAACCCCAAGACCGGGCGCACCGAGTATCTCGGCGTCGTCGGCAACGACTTCAAGGCCGTGCAGAACGAGGATCACGCCGAGTTCCTGAACATCCTTGCCGACGAGTCGGGCGCGCACTTCGACACGGCCGGGTCGCTCCGGGGCGGCCGGAAGACGTTCGTCACCATGAAGCTTCCGCACACCATGCTGTTGGACGGCAAGGACCGCTCGGACTGGAACATCGCGGCCATCAACGCCCACGACGGCAGCTCCAAGTATTGGGTTGTGGCCACGCCCATTCGGGTCGTGTGCGACAACACGGCGCGCGCTGCTCTGCAGAACACCCCGTACAAGTTCGGCATTACGCACTCGGGGAACGTCAAGGAGAAGATCGCCAAGGCTCGCGAGGCAATCGGGCTGACGTTCAAGTACGCGGAGGAGTTCGAGAAGGCCGCCGAGCGGATGATCCAGGCGGAACTCACGCTGTCCGAACTGCGTGACGTGGTCGACAACGTGTTCCCGATGACCTTCGACGGGAAGATCGCGGAGCGCAACCGCGAGGAGCGCTGGGGGACGATCTCCGACCTGTTCCAGTTCGCCGACACGCAGGCCAACTGCCGGGGCACCCGGTGGGCCGGATACAACGCGATCACCGAGTACGTGAACCACCTTGCCCCCGCGCGCGCCAAGACCGAGAGCGCAAAGGCGATCACCCGCGCCGAGCGGGTCGTCAGCGGCACCGCTGACGCGTCCATGGAAAAGGCGTTCTCACTCCTCACGGTCTAGCCGCCCCCGCTCGGGAGGGCCCAGGCCCTCCCGAGCCCCCAGGCCGCACGGCGTGCCTCCCCCTGCACGCCGTGCCCAGGGGCGGCGGGTCCCCACCCCGGCCCGCCGCCCCGCCCCCTCTGCCGCGTCCCGCAGATCACGAACCGGAGTGCCCCGATGTTCTACACCGACGAGACCGCCGCCGACGCCATGGAGGCCGCCCACGAGCGCGCCCGCGAGGTCGACGCCGACGCGGACGCGATGGACCGCCACGCGGACGAGCTGCACGCGCACGAGGCGCGCGGCTTCTGCTCCCACTTCGGCACAGTCGGCTACCTGCCGACACCGGTCTACGCCGAGCAGGTCGGATTGAAGCCGGGCGAGCACCGTTGTACCGGCGGATGCCGCACCGTCTTTCCGTCCGAGGCCGCGTGGATCAAGGCCAGCACCGACCCGTTCGCGCAGCCCGTCAAGAAGGTGACCAAGCCCGGTAGCACGCCGCTTCCCGCCGCCCAGTAGGCGAGCACGGAGTGCGCGGCCGGAGCCGACACCGGCCGCGCCCCGCCAAGCGCGGAGCGCTCCCGTCCCGGCCCCGCCGCGTAGCGGCGGCGCGTCGCGCTCGCGGAGCGAGCCGCGCGCACAGGGAAACCCCGCACGCCGGGCCGCGGCTGCACGCGCCGGACTGGGCGCGCCGCCGGTCGACACCACCGCTCATTCACGGGAGTTCGCATGACTGACCCGACCGACACCGCCGATCTGAGAGCCATCAACCGGTTCATCGAGAACGAGGCGCAGGAAGAGGACTGCTGGCACATCCTCGCCGTCGTGCACGACCGGCAAAAGACGCTCGCCGCCGCGATCAGGATTGGCGACGTGGTGGAAGTGCTGGACGTCGAGCCGCCCGAGTTCAACGGAACGCGCGGCCGCGTGGCGCGCATCGAGGAGAACCGCGCAGCGCTGACTTTCCCGCCCGAGACCACCGAGGCGCTGCGCCGCGAGCCCAGCCCCGCAATCCGTGTCCCCGACGGCGTGACGGAGTGGACGAAGGGCGGATTCCATCTCACCCGCCTACGCAAGGCCGACTGACACCGGCCCACCCCGCCGACCGGGCGAGACCGCCCGCCGAACCCGCCCCATCCTTCCTTCCCCGCCGCAGCGCGCGGCCAGGCCCTCGAGGCCGGCCGCCGCCGCGCGCCCCAGCCTGCCCGGAGACGGAGACCCCGTGACCATCCCGCACACCGCCCGCCTTGCCGCACACTGCGCCACGGTCATTGCGGACATCGCGCGCCGCCAGGCGGCCGCCCCCGGCACGTCCCGCGAGGCGCAGAGCACGTACGCCGAGATCGCGCAGAGGTGTGACACCGCCGCGACGGCGTTCGACACCGAGGACGCCCCGGTGATCGACGGCGCCACCGCCACGAACATGGTGCCCCGCGCTGCCTTGCTCGCCCTGTACGAAGCCGACCAACTCACCTTCGACCATCCCGAACTGGCCTTTCCGGCCCCGCTGCCGTACGTACTCGCACCGCTCGGCGGCAGGGTCCGCGCCAAGTTGCCCGAGCGGTGCAACCCGTCGAGCCGCCAGCTCGCCAACGCCGAAGCGCACATCTTCGAACGCCTGGACGCCGCGCATGGAGTGCTCGCCACGGCCACCACCCGCGACGTAGTCACTGCGGCTCTTGAGTCCGTGTACGCGCTGCACCGCAAGCACGCGCGCAACGCGGCGGCCGCAGCGCACGACGCCACGCGTCCGTGCACACGCCGCTGAACGGCCCGCCCGCGCCCCGGCGCAGGCCCCCCGATCCCCGGCGCAATCCCCGCCGGTGTCAACCCACCGAGAGCAGAGGAGTTCTTCTCATGTCTGAGACTGCCGAGTCTCCCACCCTCAGCACGTTGACGACGTACATCGCGACGGAGGCCAGCGATGCGGACTGCGACCGCATTCTCGCGGTCATGAAGGAGCGCCGGAAGGCGCTCCGGCAGCAGGCCGCCGCCGCGATCGTCGTCGGGCTCGATGTCGAGGTGGTCAACATCAAGCCCGCCGCGCTCAAGGGACACCGAGGCACCGTGAAGGAGATCGACGGTCGGAGCGCCACCGTGAAGTTCACGGCGGAGTCCACCCGTGAGCTCCGGCACGCGCGCAGCCGCCAGATCTTCGTACCGGCCGGTGTCACGGAGCTGGAGATGGACGGCATCCCGCTGGTGTGTCTGCGCCGGGTCTGATCCCCCCCCCATCGCAGGGGCCGGGGCGGCGGCAACCTTCCGCCGCCCCGGCCCCCGGTGCCGCCCGCCTTGCTGCTCAGTACAAGCCCAGGCCCGCCGCGTGCCAGGCGCCCGGCAGGACCGCCCCGCTCTTCCAGGAGGACACCGTGACGTACACCCAGCCCCAGGACACCAACACCGCACCGGACACCGTTCACATCGTGATCGAGCAGCTCGCCGACGGGCGCGTGAGCAGCGTGTCCACGGTTCCCGACGCGCCGACCATCGAGGAGCTGCACAGCGGTGGCATCCGGAAGACGGTGTGGCAGAGCGGGCCTGTCGACGACGAGGACGGCGCACCGGCCCAGCTGGTCTGGAATCCGAGTCTGACGCCGATGTACGGCAGGGATGACCGGTTCGAGTGGGAGAACTCCCGCGCGCGTGTGAACGCCTTTCACGGCCCCAGCGCCGAGCGCCGCGCGCTGCGCCAGGTCGAGGCGCGGCTCGTGCTCGCCGGACACCTGGACGTACACACGGGCACGGTCGCCGCCATGACCCACGGTCTGACCGTCGTGTCCAGCACCGCCGAGTACGCCGTATTCCGCGACTCCGAGGGATGGCACATCGTCGACTACTTCATGGGGGACTGGGACGACCTGCGGTGCATCGCTCCGCCCGATGCGGGTCCGCGCAGGGTGGCTGCCGCGATCCTCGCCGTCGTCCACGAGGACGAGGATCGCGACGACCTGCGCCCCTTGGCACGCGTCTACCTGCGCGCCGCCGAGGTAGCGCCCCAGGCGTGGAGCGCCCTCAAGTTTCATGCGCTCGTGGGGGCCCTCACGGTCGCGCTGCTGGTCACCACACCAGTGTTCGGCGTCATGGACGCGGCCGCATGGCTGCGGCGCAAGCTCCGTCGCTCGCACTGAGCCGCCGTCGCCCGGTCGGTGGCGGCGACGCGCCACCGACCGGGCCTTCCCCGTTGCACCGATTCTGTGAGGAGTTGCCCATGTCTGCCGATGCGCGCCCCGTCCCCGAGCGCCTCAGCGAGCCCGCCGAGCAGCGCGCGGCTGTGGCGCTGCGTGCCGTTCTGCGCGCGCTGGGCGCCGGTACGCATCACCTGTCGTTCGCCGGGTGGAGCCCGGATCCGGGCGGGTGGACCGTCGCCGATGCCACGGTCGCGATCGGGACGCGGCACGGCCCCGGCATGCCCCCGGTGCCGGGAGCGACGGGGGAACTGGCCGTGGTGCACCTGGCGTTGGCGCTCGCGTTGGAGGGCCGCGCGCTGGACAGCGCGGTACTGACCAGCCGCACCGATCACGGTCACTGGGCAGGGGTGTGTGCCTGGAGGGTGCGCCGCGGATGGCTGCACCCGATGCCGGTGGGGTCGCTGGCCGGTGCGGTCCGTCCCTGTGGCCAGGTCGAGGGGCCGCCGAGGTTCGCCCGCGCCGCGCCGGTACTGCCCGCTCCCCTGCACCTTGCTGTTTCGCCGTCCGCTGTTTCGCTGTGAGGAGTTCCCCCCATGTTCGAGGTCATGACCCCGTCGGGCCGCGTGGCTGTCGCCCCGGCAGAGCCGGACGCTTCCGGCGCGGTGCTGTACGAGCTCACCGGTTCGGTGCGCGGGTCGGTGCACGTGACGGTCGCTCACAACCCGCGTCAGTGGGACCGGTTCGACACCGTGCGCGTGTCCCTGGGCAGCGCGGACGCCACGTTGGAGGAGCCCGCCGGGCCTCTGCCCCGTGTCCGGGGCCGGGACTACACCGGACGTCTCCTGCACGGCCCCGCCGACGGGGCGCCGGCCGACTCGCTGGCCCCGTCCGTCACCGGCCCCACGGGGAACCCCGCCCCGCCGCAGGCCGCCGAGACCTTGACCCAGCTCATGCGCGCGGCGGGCGACGACTTCCGGGCCCGTAGCGATCTGGCGGACCTGCGCGAGCGTGCCAGGCGCCACACGTCCCCGCGCCTGATCGGGTGGCTGCGCGCCATGATCCAGCACAAGGAGCAGGCGGTGGCCCGGTGTGCCGCTCAGGCGGTCGAGGACCGCCGGGCCGCCCGGTTCTTCACGGCCTACTGGTGGTCCGCCGCGCGGCTGCTCATCGAGCACCAGGCGCCCGTGGTGCTGGTCTTGCTCGCCGACGGGCCGGACACGGCAGCTCGCCGGGCGGTGCAGGGTGAGCAGCTGGCGAGGATCAGTGACGAGGTGGGGCGCGACGAGGACGTGCTCGCGGATCGCTTCCGGTCCGAACTCGCCGGACTGACCAGCGCGCGGCCTGAGGGCTGAACGGCCCCGGTTCGCGCTTCGTGTGGGGGTGGGTGTGCGTCCCGGAAAACGGGTTGCCCCACCCCCGGAATTAGGTATTATGGAACATGTCGCGAGGGGGTTTCACCTCTCGCCGAACTTCCCCTTCCCTTACGTCAGGAGACCTGCTGTGACCGCTGCCCAGACCACGTACAGCACCAAGCACCCGGAGACCGGCGAGCGGGTCACCTTCACCAAGGGCGGCCGCCCGGCCCGGTGGGTCACCTGGGGCGACTTCGGCCAGGGCGAGGGGTTCCAGCACATCGGATTCAGCGCCCAGGAGGACTACGCGAAGGCCGTCCGGGCGCCGAGGTCGACGAACCCGCACGCCGCCCGGTACGAGGCCACCGAGGCGACCGCCGTCGAGAAAGCCCCCGCCGAGGACGCCGAGCAGGCGCCCGCTCCCGCCGCCGCGCCCCGCAAGGTGCGCCTCCAGTACGTCGGCTGGGTGCCCGCCGTCGAGGCGCGCGAACTCGTCGTCGGCGACCAGGTCATGTACAACGGCGGCAGCGTCTGCCAGATCAGCGCCATCGAGGAGGCATCCGCACGGTTCCTGTACGTCTACGAGGTGTGCACCGAGAAGGGCACGGAGAGCCGCCGCAAGGTCAGGAAGGACAGCCCCGCCGCCCGCGTACCCGAGGAGCACCGGCGCCCGCTGGGCCACGAGAGCGCACCGGCCCGTCACTACCGCGCGCAGGTCTGCGCGCCGCACGGTGACGACGCGTGGGTCACGGTCAGCCACGGCGCCACCGTAGACGAGGCCGGTCACGGTCTCACCCGGACCGGGCGAGCCCGCTCGTACTTCAGCTCCTTGCTGCTGGACGCCCACGGGCTCGGCTACCGCGCCGACAACGTCGACGGGCGAGCCGAGAGCGTCCAGGCCATGACCGAGGGGCAGACCCTCACGGCCGAGGACGGACACCGCTTCCGCATCCTGGCGCCCGAGCAGCCGCCGTCCGGGACGGAGACGGGAACCGTCGACGAGGCCGCGCAGCACCGCACCGGCTGCCTCCCGGAGAGCGCCAACGCCCCCCAGGTGAAGGCCGCCAAACGCGTTCTCGCCGAGGCCGGACAACCGCTCGCCGCATTCGACGCCGGGCAGCGGTGCGCGAGCGAGGGGGTCGACCTGGACCCGCGCACGGACACCGGCGAAGTGGTGCTGGGGTTCGTCGCCGAGCACTGGCGCACCGGGCCGCCGCCCGCCGAGCGCGAGCGGATCGTTCGGGACTGCGCCGCCCTGTTCCGCAAGGCGGGATGGGCCGTGGAGGAGTTCTGGGATGACGGGCGGCTCGCGCGGCTCATCCTCACGCCGCCGCCCACGGCCCGCGAGCGGATGACTGCGGCACTCGACGCGTACGGCGTCCCCGCCCATCACGACGAGGACGCCGGGAATTCGTGGTTGGTCATTCCCCCGATCGGGAGGCACTTCCCCGGCGCGGGGACACCCCATCTCGTCGCGTACGTCTACGCCCCCGCCGAGGACCGGGCATTCGTCGACGACCCCATGGAGGGCGAGGCCGGCACGTGGTTAATCCGGTGCCACGTCGGTACGGCCGAGCCGGTCGTGTTCCGCAGCGACCCGTGCGCCGCCCCGGAGGACGCGACCGCCGAGGCCGCCGCCGCCGTGGCCGCGATCCGGGCCGCCTGGACGATCGGCTAGCACCGCTCACGCCGGGAAAACGGGTTGCCCCACACCCCGACTTAGGTATTATGGAACATGTCGAAAGGGGGTGATGCCCCCTCTCTCCTCCCCCGCCCGCCGATCCCGTAGGAGCCGCACGGATGACTGCCCGCCTCAGCGCCCCGAAGTGGACGATCAAGGGAATCGTCGACGACTGCACGACGTGCGAATGCTGCGGCCGCACGAACCTCAAGCGGACCGTCGCCCTGATGCCCCTTGACGCCGACGGCAACGAGGAGGGCACCGTGACGTACTACGGCACGTCGTGCGCGGCCGCCGAACTGCGCTGGACGCAGACCCAGGTGACCAACGCCGCCCGCCGCGCCAGCCGCGAGCACACGGAGCACGACGCCTGGGCGCGCGAGATCATCACCGTGTTCGGGCCGCTGGAGTTCGCGACGGCCGTCGAGCAGGGACAGGTCTGGTTCTGCCGCAACCCGCACAGCAACGCCAGCCCGTCGCGGGAGATCGACGATCTGCTCGCGCGGGCGCGAGGCCACCTCTCCGACACGACGCTCGGCCCGGCGCGGCCCCACACGGTGGCCGACCTGCGCACCTACTGGGTGCTGTGGGACAGCGAGGGCCAGCAGGTGCTGCACACCGTCGCCGCCGAGCCCGACCGCGAGGCCGCCCGCCGCGACCTGCGCGAGAAGCAGCGCCGGTTTCTCGTCGCCCGCCGGGCCACGCGCACGCACTCCGTGCAGGCGCTCGATGAGCAGTCCGCCCGTGCGGCCGCCTACACGGCCGCCGCACTCGCCCGCTACCGGGCCGAGCACCAGCTGACGGCGTGGGTCTGACGCCCCCCGGCCCACCTCAGCGACCACCCGACACCGAGCACCAGGAGGACGCATGACCGCGCCCCGCCGCACGCACCTTGTACGCCAGTGCTACGCCTGTCTCGCCCCGATCACCTACGTGCCCGGCCCGCCGGGGGTGTGGCTGCACCTGGACGAGCACGGCCGCATCGAGGGCGCGGGCATGTGGCGCGGCCACCTGGCCGAGCCGAAGTTCGTGCACGGGCTGCAACTGGGCGACCGGTTCCGGTTCTTCGACGGCACGGGCACCGTGTACGGGCCGGTGGCCACGGTCGACACCGACTACATGTGCACCGACGCCACCATCCGGCTGGCCGGGCGCGCCCCCTTGCACCGGCACGCGTGGTCGCAGGTCGAGGTGACCCAGCGCGGCCCGCGGTGCGCGTGCGGGCGCCCCTACGACCGGTGCGAAGCCGAGTGCCCGTGGCCCGACGCCATCGAGGAGCTGTGGGCCAGCCAGTACTAGAGCGGCCCGCCGCGCCCCGGATGACTGCGCCGTGGTGCGGCGCCCGGTGGCGCGGCGCAGGCCCCGCCGGCCCTCCCCTCACACCGCATGAACCCGAACCCGTGTCCGGGGCCCGCCCAGCGGCCCCGCCAAATCACCCAGGAGCTGTGCCAGATGAGGACTCGTCGGATCACGCACGCGTATGCGCTCACGCTCACCACTCCCGACCGTTCGGGGGGCCGCAGGTTCGAGCCCGTGGGCACGGTCGCCGAGGCGGCCGATGCCGCCGCCGAGGTCCTGCGCCTCGACCCGCGTGCCCGTGACGGAGAGCCGGAGCGCGTCGCCGAGATTCTCGCCAACTCCCGTATCGGGACCCTGGTCATCCACCTGTCGTCTCGCCTCAGCGCGCAGATCACGTGGGCGGGGACGCTTACGCCGCTCCCCGACGCACCGCCGAAGGTGAGCGCGCCGCGCGCCGTGGAGTACACCGGGCCCGGCGCCACCGCCACGATGTGGTCGGTCACGGCGCACGGCGTGCCCGACCTGAAGACCCATTACCTGCGGTGGGACGCGGACGGACACCACACCCTGTTGGACCGGCTGACACTGACGCCGTCCGGGGTGGTCCGAGCCGACCCGACACGGGTACAGCACCGCGCCGGGGAGACCTACGCGCACACGACGTATGGGCGACCGCCTCTCCCGCACACCCTCGTTCACAAGCGCCTGCTGGCGCCGGACGCCGACACCGCCCGGCTGATCCTCCCGTAGCCCCGCCCACACCCCACCGAGCCGGAAGGCTGTACATGAACGAGATCGACACCACGGGCTGGCTGTGTCCTCAGCACCCGTTCGGGCACACCTGGGAGCACGGGACGGCCTGCCGGTCGTGCGGCGCTCAGCGCACGCCCGACGAGGCTGTTCACTCACTGCTGTTCGACGCCCGGGGCATGACCGACGACCGCGCTAACGCGCTGCTCGCGGGCGTGCGCGCCAACGCGCTTGACGGGGCCGTGGCTATCGCCGAGGAGTTGGCGGCCAGCCTGGAGCGCCATTACCCGGGCGGCGAGGCCCACCAGGGGGCGCGGGCTGTGGCCCGCGAGCTGGCCGAGCACGCTGACACCCTGGCCCGCGCCCGCGAGCTGTCCGAGCGCGCGGAGACGCGCGGCGAAGCGGGCGCGCCCCGGAGCTAGGGCGCGCCTCTCCCGACGGGAACCACGGGGAGGGGCGCGTACGCGGAAAACAGGTCGACACCCACCACGGATTAGGTATTATGGAACCTGCCGCAAGGGGGTGCCGCTCCCTCCGTCCCTCTCCGAGGAGTTGCCGTGCTTGCAGCCATCCGCCATCTGTTCCGACCGGCCCGCGTCACGATCAGCCGGGCCCTGAACGCCCCGTTCACGCCCGACCTTCCGCCCGAGGCCAAGAAGGCCATGCCCGGCGCGTCCGGTGAGGAGTGCATCGCCTACAACCGCGCCCGCAAGGTGCAGGCCATCACCGTGCACCTGATGCGGACCGGCGCGCACGCCCGCCCCGTCGCCGACCTGGAGATCCTCGACGCCGCCAAAGCCTGCGGCTGGCGCGAGTGCTCGCCCAAGACGCTGGCCGCCGTCCGCGCCGCCCACGCCGTCCTGCGACACGACCCCGGCGTGCACCTCACGCACTGACCGATGCTCCCTGCACTGCTGGCCGCCCGGAACATCCCCCACCGGGCGGCCAGCCTCACACCACCCGCCGTCAGAAGGGACCACACCGCATGTCCGAGATCCTCATCAACCACACGCACGCAGACGGGACGATGGCGACCGGCACCAACAAGGGCGACGGCGCGGGCCCCGTCCTGAAGCGCTACGGCTTCCGCTGGGCCCCCTCCATCGGCTGCTTCATCATCCGGCAGAGCCGCGACCGCGCCGCGCGGCGAGTGGCGATCAACAAGGCAGCCGAGGCACTGCGCGGGATCGGGCACTGCGTCCAAGTCGCCATCGACGACAACGTACGCGCCAACGAGGAAGTCAACGCCGACCGTCACGACCGCCTGGAGGACCGGCGCGCTCGACTGTCCGAGAAGGCCGAACGACTCGGCGAGCAGGCGCAGGCGCTGCACCGGGCCAGTGACGCGATGGTGGAACACCTCCCCCTCGGGCAGCCGGTCGCCCCCGGCCGGAAGGGGCAGGCACACCGCAACCTGCTGGAGCGCAGCGTGAACACGGCGATCCGGGGCGCGCTCACGGCCCAGGAGGCCGAGCGGATACCCGCCCGGATCGAGGGCTCACGCCGGGCCGAGGCATACAAGGAGCGCCCCGACGTCACCGCCCGGCGCGTTGACCGGATGGAGACCGAACTGCGGGCCCTGGACCGGAAGATCGCACAACTGGACGCGGACGCCGGCGAGGACCTGCGCGAGCAGTACGCCAGCGAGCGCGCCGTACTGGTCGAGCGCATCGACGGCGACCGGGCCGTACTGGAGCAGGCCACGCAGGAGGGCCGGTTCGGCCGCTACACCAAAAGCAACGTGCACCGCGACGACCAGGTGAAGGTGCGCGGCCAGTGGCGCCAGGTCGTACGCGCCAACCCCAAGACCGTCTCCGTGACCACCGGCTACAGCTGGACCGATCGGTATGGCTACGAGGAGATCACCGGTCTGCGGTGCTCCCACGCCACGGACGACGCCTGAACACCCCATCCCGTCGGGGCGGTGCACCACGCCCGCCCCGGCACAGCAGTCACGCGGCCGGGCGCCGCCCGGAGAGAAGGGACACCAACCCATGAGCGAGGAACTCGACAGGAACCGGCGCTACCTGGTTCCCGTCGCCCGGCTCGACCTGCCGGACCAGCCCCACGACGTCCACCTCTCCCTCATGCAGTGGATGCCCCGGTGGGAAGCGTGGGCCACCGGATCCGCGCTGTGCGGGCTGTCGACTCAACAAGGGGCCCTCCCGGAGGGAACGGAGGCGACGTGCCCGAACTGCGCCTCGTACCGGCCCACCTACGAAGCCGTGCTGGCAGCCGAAGTGGCCATGGACACCCGCACTCTCGCACCCCGCTACAACGGGAGCCCGGTCACCGTAACGGTCACCGGTCTACCCCAGGAGGCCGCCGAAGCCGTCACCCGGTACGCCGAGCGGCTCACGCAGGAGCTGGACGAACACCGCCGCACGCAGCAGTACGCCCGCACCTTGGCGTACCGGCTCGCCGAGCGGCGCTCACGGCCGACCGTGCCACAGCTGAGCGACGCAGACCGACTGGAGCGCTCTCGGCGCGGGGAGCAGGCGGTGCGGCCGGTCGTCGCCGAGATCCGCATCGCCAGCCCCAGTGCCGGGGGCGGCGCGAACCTGCGCCTGTTCGACCGGAACGGCAGCTGTACGGAACACCGGCACCGGTGGAACCTCACCGAGGCTCCTGCGGCCGGTACGTCCGCGCGGTTCGCCCCGGTGGACGGCTCATTGGACCAGGGCGCACTGACGGCTGCTCTGCTGGCCGGCGCCGAGGAGCGGATGCAGGCCGCGGGCTTCGTTCGCGAGCGCGGCGCACGCTGGCAGGCCCACGAGTCGGGCGGTGTCCACACCGGCAGGCCGGACCCGCAGTCCGTCCGAGTCCGCATCACACCAACCCCGGCCTATCTGGCGTTCGTCGAGGCCGCCCACGGCCCCGAGCCGGATATACCCGAACTCGGCGACGGCTGGAGCATCCAGCGGCGCCAGCGGGGCCGCTGGACGGTACGCAAGAACCTCAGTGACTTCTGGAACCTGACGTGGCAGCCCGTGATCGGCGGTGCGTGCTGGCGCGTGTGGGACGAGCGCGACCGGACCCAGCTCCTCGGCAGCGCCCCCACCGCCGAACAGGCCCTGGAACTCATCGGCGCCCCGCTCGCCTGACGTCCGCACGGCACCCCCTCTGCCTCGCGCGGCCTCCCGCCGCCTGTCAACTGCACAGGAAGGACACCGCAATGCCCATCCACCTGACCGCCCCGGCCTCCCGGCCCGTCGGGCCCGACGGGCCCGACGGCCGCAGCATGAACCGCGTCGCGCTCAACGTGGCCGGGCTCGGCCTGGACGATCAATGCGCCCTGCTTCCGCGCAACTTGGCGACCCTGTGGGAGAGCCAGGACACGCGCCGCGCCCGGTGGGGCGGCTTCGGGCTCTGCACCAAGGGCGGCGCGTGCTCGACCTGCCCGGTCCTCACGGCCGCGCCGAAGCGGCTCGACAGCCCCTCGGACGAGGTGCTGATCCGTGTCGATGAGGACGGCCGCGCGCACCAGGTGCACCGGCCCGAGGACGGGTGGGCCTCACGCGTCGCGCACTGGCCGTGGCCTGACCTAGCCCGCCTTGAGGGCTGGAGGCTCGGCCAACGCCACAGCGACGAGCACTCCCAGGGCTTCTGGCTCCTGCGCGCCGCCTCCCGCAAGGAGCAGCGGTGAGCGCCGAGTTCGACGGCCTCACGGACGCGGACCTGGCCGCCGCGATGGCCGGGGCATTCGAGGCCGGAGACACCGAGTACGGCGAGCTGCTGGCCGCCGAGCAGGCCGACCGGCTCACCGCCGACGGCGCCCGCCTGGACGCCCTGGTGGCCGAGCAGGCCGACGCCGGGCCGCCTGCCGAACGGCGTCCACACACCGACACCGCACCGACCGCTCAGGAGAACTGATCATGAAGCGCCCTTCGTCGTCCCGTCCCCGCGAGCAGCGTGCGGAATCGCCTGCGGAGGACCGGCGGTGTCTGGACTGCGGGTACCCCGGTTCCGTCGTGGTGGCCGAGATGCCCCGCACGCACGGCCCCGTGCGGCCGGTGTTCGCCTGCACGAAGCACGCGCACGAGCGGCTCGGGCCGAACGTCCGGTTCAGCCGTGGGTCGTTCGCCGCTCCGTTCCGTTCCGCGCCGGTGGCGCGCCGGGGAAATTGAGTTGCCCAGCACCACGAGTTAGGTATTATGGAACATGTCGGAACGGTTGGTTCCCGGTCCGACACCGCCCAACGTTCGTCACTCTCACAGGAGTCCACCATGGCTACTGCCACCCCTCCCGCTCCGACCACCGGCCCGGCCGCCCCGCCCGAGGTCCAGCACGTCACGCAGTACCTGGACCCGTCGCTGATCGTCCGCGACGCGTGCAACGCCCGCGAGACCGACCCGGCTCCCGACGACAAGCTGATCAACTCCGTCAAGACCCTCGGCGTCCAGGAGCCCATCAGCGTCCGCCCGCTGGGCGACGGAACGTACGGCGCGTTCAAGGGCTGGCGGCGCGCCCAGGCCGCCCAGATCGCGAACGACACCGCCGCCGACGAGCAGCGCGAGCAGCGCCCCATTCCGGCCTTCGTTCACGGGGAACTGGTCGGCCAGGACGACTGGACCCGCTTCCTGTCCCTCGTCGAGAACGACCACCGCGAGGGCATGGACGCCCGCGACACCCTCAAGGCCGCCGAGCTGTCTCTTGTCGGCATGGACGAGGTACAGCGGAAGGTGGCGGCCAAGGCCCTCGGGCTGGGCCGCAAGGCCGCCCAGCAGGTCAAGCGGGCCCAGAAGCTGACCGACGCCGAGCTGCGCCGGGCGAGCGCCGGGGGTATGGACCTCGAACAGACCGCGCAGCTCGCGGAGGTGAGCGAGATCCGCAACGCCGAGCGGCGTCTGCTGGCGGCGCTGGCGCGTGACCAGGAGGAGGGCAAGGGCGGGCGCGGGCACTGGGATCAGGAGATCAACGCGCTGCACGCCGAGATGGCGGACAACACCAAGCGTGACGCCGCCCTCCAGGCCCTCAAGGACGCCGACATCCCGGTGCTGCACTCGGTGTACTCCTACAACCACCTTCCGGAGAAGGACCGGCCGCGCCCGCTGTCGGAGCTGATGACCAACCTGGGCAACACGCTCACCGAGGAGGCGCACAAGGGCTGCGCCGGACACAGCGCGCGCCTGGACGACGAGCACCAGCCGGTCTGGCACTGCATGGAACCGGCGAAGTACGGGCACAAGGTGCGCCCCGAGGCGCGGCAGCCGAAGAACAAGCTCTCGGAGAAGGAGCGGGCCGAGCGCGCCAACACCGTGGCCCGCAACCGGGCGTGGAAGGCGGCCCGCACGATGCGGCAGAACTACATCACCGCTCTCGCGCGCAGCAGCAAGGCCCTCCCGGAGGCGGCGCGGGTGTTCGCCCAGACGACGCTGGTGACGATGCCGTTCTTCTACGCGGCGTTCACCGACAAGAACACCGTCAAGGAGATCGCTCCGTACCTGGGCATCACGGCCGACAGCTACGACGAGGCCGTGGAGGCGATCACGGCGCTGCCCAAGTCGAAGACGGCGCATGTGATGTTCGCGCAGGTCGCCGCCGCCTACGAGTACGCGCTCCGGGAGAACAAGGCGTGGGCGAGCCTGCACCCCAAGACGGCGCAGTGGCTGCTGCTGCTTGAGGAGCTGGGCAAGGCCGACAACGGCGTCTACGTGCTGTCCGAGGTCGAGGCCGACGCCGTCGCTTCGCACCGGCCCAAGCAGAAGAAGACCGGCGCGAAGTAGCACCGCCCGACACCGAGCACCGCCGGGGCGCGGCACGGCCGCGCCCCGGCACCCACCACCTGTCCCACCGCCCAGGAGCACGCCATGCCACTGGACATGACCGGAGTGCACCAGCACGCCCCCGGCGTCCACTACCGCCGGTACCTGAGCCAGCGCGACCACCGCATCATCGTGATCTGCGTTCAGAACTTCGACTACCACCACTACGAGGCCAGCCGTTTCGTCGACCTCCAGTCCTTCACCAGCGAGGAGAGGGCGCGACTGACTCCGCTGAGCACGGCCGACGTGCTCCACCAGATGGAGCGCCTGGAGGGCGACGACACGGTCGGCGCCCTCCAGGGACAGCGGATCCTGCGCGAGCTGAACCGCACCTCGTACCCCGACCCGTGACACACCGAGGCCGCCGCCCCGCGCCTGTCGAGAGGAGAACTCCCGTGCGTACGTGGCTGTTCGTGTACGTGCCGGACGTCGATGACGACGCAGCCGGCCTCAGTGTCTGCGTGACGGCGCCGGACCGGTTCAGCGCCGAGCAGGCCGCCAAGCACTGCGCCGACGAGTACGGCGAGGGCCACGGCTGGAGCGAGGTGGACGAGGTTGCCGCGCTCTGTCTGCCCGACGGCGCCGAGCCGTCCCGCCTGCACCCGCACCAGGCACTGCGGTTCGTCACGGCCGATCCGTTCCCGGTCGGGACCCGCCTGCGGGATGCGTACGGCACGCCGTGCGTGGTCGAGGCACACCGCCCCGGCGGCCTGCTGCTCATCGTCACCACGCGCGGGCCCCGCTGCCCCTACCCCATGACCGTGGGTCACCTGCGCACCCTCCTGGGCGCGGGGTCCTGGTCCCGCGTGGACACCGACACCGCCTGACTCCCCCATCCCCCTTCAGCCGGGCCCGCGACAGGCGCGGGCCCGGCCGCCCCCTGCACCTCTTGATCCGTTCTGGAGTTCCCCGTGGAGATTCCCCGCCTGTCCCCGCTGCCGCCCGCCGCCGCCCAACTGGCTCCCGGCGACACCTTCACCGTGGCGCTGCCCGCCCCCGTCGCCGACACCGCGCGGGCGCCGCACCTGCACGTCGTGGACGTCAGCCACAACCGGGTCGTCGCCGGATACCTGACGGTCGCCACCCAGGACGGCACGCTGACGCTCCCCTGCGACCAGCTCCTCACCATGCGGTCGATGACGCGCTCCCTGCCGCTGGCCTGCCTGCACTGCGGCACCGTCGAGTGGGTCCGCATGGACCTCGCCCACTTCGGAGTCCCCGCCCAGGTGGTGTGCACGCCCTGCGCCGACCGGCGCCACGGCGGCGCACGGGCCGCCGACGAAGCCCCGGTCAGCGGCGATGAGCCGCCCGCGGACACCGCCGGGGCCGGGCCGTGGCCCCACCCGCAGGACACCACCGGCACGGCCCGCAGCGCGGGCGTCCCCCACCAGCGTTCCACCCGCGAGGAGTCCTGACATGCCGAGCCCTCAGTCCACGACCGTGGTGCCCGACCTGAACGCCGCGCGCTTCGCGTGGAGCAGGGCCTACGCGAAGCGTCAGGCGGACGGGGTGTTCCGTCAGTGGTGCGAGAAGCTCCGCGCCGCCGTCTCCGACCTGTGGGACGCCGTGCCCAGGGACAGTGGCCAGGGCGTGACCTTCAGCGTGCTCGACCGGCTGCCGCCCGGGGACCGCGACTTCTACCAGGGCCTGATCGAGGCGACCGAGCTGCTCGACGAGCTGATCGAGTCGCACGACCCGATGGCCGAGGTCATGCGGCGCCACGCTCCCCTGATCGTGATCGGTGACGCCTTGGGCGTGCTCACCGTCGGCCACCTGCGCGCCGAGGTCGACGCGTGCTGCTTCACGTGCCGTTGGCACGCCGAACGGCTCACCGGCACCCCGTGCGCCGACGGCCCGGCTTCCCCGGCCGGGACCGTCTCGGCCCCCGTGTCCCACCCCGCGCTTCACGAAGAGAGGTCCTGAAATGCTGCGTCCCGATCCCAGCACGCCCGAAGGCGCCGCGATCCGCGCCCTGCACGACACGATCACCGGCATCGAGGAGAGCGCGGGTGAACTGCCCGGCGCCGACGTCGTGCCCGTCGTCGAAGGGTGGCTGGGGCAGTTCGACTTCACCGAGCCGCCCGAGCCGTCCGCGCCGGACGCCGCGCCCGAGCAGGCCCCGACCGCGCTCGTCGAGCTCGGCGTGCGGTACGTGCTGCACGTCGCGGGCCGCAGCTACCCGACGCCCATCGCGCGCGATGCCGCGATCAGGGACGAGCTCGGCATCGCTCCGACCCGCTACTTCCTGCTGCTGAACGCGATCATCGACCAGGCCGACGCGCTGCGCCTGGCGCCGGTCCTGGTCAACCGGCTGCGGCGGCTGAGGGAGACGAAGCGCACGGCACGCGAGGCCGGCCAGGCGGGCGATGAGCCCGCCGACGCAGCCGGGCAGTGACGATCCGCCGCCCACCGGATGACGAGAGGAGTTGGGGACCCATGAGTTCGGGAAGCGCGTGCGAGGTGGTCGAGGTCGCGCCCGGCCGCTGGTACTACCTGATCGAGGACGGCGACGCGCCGAGGAACGCCTTCGACTGGCGCGAACACGCCACGGCCTGCGGCCCGTTCGGGTCCTGGGAGGCCGCCGACGATCACGTGACGGCCTGCCACGGCAACCCCGGCGGCATGGAAGTCACCCGCTTCGAGGGCTCCTTCGAGCCCGACGCCGTGCTCGCCCGCCTCATCGAGGAAGCGCACGCCCCGTCGCCCCCATGGTCCGCGACCAGGACCTGAGCCGCACGGCACCGGCCCGGTGGGCCGCCCCCGGGTGGGGGCCGGTCTACGAAAACCGGATGACACCACACGAGATTTAGGTATTATGGAACATGTCGAGAGGGGTTGGTCACCTCTCTCGGCTCCGCCCCCAGTTCGTCGCTTCCAAGGAGGCCCCCATGAGTGCCGTTGCTCTCGGCCGCGTCCACGAGGTCGTCCACCTGCGCTACTCCGCTGCCGGAACCCCGGTCGCCCGCTTCTGGCTCGTGGAAGCCCCCTTCGACCCGGCCGACACCGCCAAGACGGTCATCGTCACCGTGCACGGCGACGCCGCCCGCAACGCCTCCGAAGCCCTCACCCCCGGCGTCCACGTGGTCGCCATCGGCGAAGGCCGCCTGGCCAACAGCCCCCACCGGCCGGGCCAGCAGCAGCGCTACCTCGACAACGCCCACGTCGGGATCGACCTGCGCCAGCACGTCGCCTACGTCGACAACGCCCTGCCCGGCGTCCTCGCCGGACGCGTTCCCGCCGCTGCCTGACCACACCACCAACCGCCCCGCCTCCAGAAGGGACGCCCCCGTGGACACCCTGAACCTTGCCAAGGACACCGCCTCACTCCTGCCGGACGGGCCGTGGACAGCCGTGCCCGACGACACATGGAACCCGGGCGCCTCGCGCCTGACGCACGCCGACGGCCGGTCGATCCGGATCGACCGCGCACGCCGCGACGGCTACGTGCACGCCAGCGTGCTCTACCCCCACCCCTGCCACTTCCCGCTCCACGGCGGCCACCAGCCGACCACCGAGATGCGGGCCGATCGCGGCGCCCGGGCCCTCGCCTCAGCGCTCACCCGCAAGCTGCTGCCGGTCTACAACGAGATCCACCCCCAGGTCGTGGCCGCCAACTCGGCCCACGTCGAGGCCGCCCGCAAGCGTGACGCGTTCGCGGACCACCTCGCCTCGCTCGTCCCCGGCGCCAGCGTCGGCGACGGCCACCACGGAGGCGGAGCGGTCCACGTCCACCACTACGGGCCCAACCTCTCCCGTGCCGACGTCGACGTGAGCAGCCAGGAGACCCACACCATCAACCTGCGCTGGATCTCCTCCGCCGCAGCCGAGGCCGTCATGCGCGCCTACGCCGCCACGCTGCCCGACCACACCGCAGCGGCACCGGACCCCGCTTCTTCCGACACCGGCACCGGGGCGTTCCCGGTCGAGGCCATCGGTCCCCTCGCGCACGAGGCGCTCGGCTCCGACTGGACCGCCGAACACGGCGCCGCAGAGAGCGTCTTCACCGGCCCGGACCAGCGCGTCTTCCGCCTCCTGGACGACGAAGGAACCCTGGCCCTCTGGTTCGACGACGCCATGGGGCACAGCGTCCCCGAAGGTCCGCTGGGCGGCGGCGCCGTCATCTACCCGCCGGGGGTCTGGTTCGAGTGCCGCAGCCCCTCCGAGCCCGCGGGAGCGCTGGCCGTGTCCGTCGCCGAGGCCCTTCGGTCCCTCACCGCCACCTGACACACCGCCACGGGGAGCGGGCCGCCCATCACGCGCCCGCTCCCCGGCCCCGCCACCGCCAGACCCCGTGCGTCCGGGCCCGCCGGCCGCCGCGCACGCCCCGGAAGGGAGATCACCTCATGGCCGACCTCACGCTCACCCACACCCCCGCCGACGGAACCCGCCTCACCGGCACCGCCAAGAACGACGGCACCGCAACCGTGCTGCAACGCCACGGCTTCACCTGGTCGCGCGGCAGGCAGGACTGGGTCATGCCGCACACCCGCGACGCCCGCGCCGACGAGCGCCGCATCCGGCAGGCCGCGGACGACCTCCGCAACAACGGGCACCGCGTGACCGTCACCATCGACAACTACGCACGCCGCTCGTACGCCGACGCCGAAGCCGCCCGGGACAACGCGGCGGCGCGACGGGCCGAGCGGTACACCCGCTACGCCGACCGGGCCGCCACCGAGCGCGACACCCACTACGCCCAGGGCCAGCGGATGCTGGACAGCATCCCGATGGGGCAGCCGATCCTGGCCGACCACTACAGCGCCACCCGCGAGATCCGGTTCCGCGAGCGGATGAACCGGCACTTCCAGAAGGGCTACGACGCCTCCCAGCGCACCCAGAGGTGGGACCGGCTCGCCGAGGCCGCCGGGCACTACACCGCCTTCCGCAACGCGCCCCGCGCCACGCTGGCCCGCATCGAGCGCCTGATCGCCGACCTGCTCCGCATCGAGCGGCAGCAGAAGGACACCGTGCACCAGGCCGTCTCCGGACACCGCACCCCGGAGGACCTGGTCGAGGACCTCGCCGCCTCGGACTGGCACCACGCCGAGATCACCGAGCAGCTCGGCTACTGGCAGTTCGTGGTCACCCGCGCCGAGGCCGAGGGCGCCAAGGTGTACGGGCCGCAGGACTTCCGGCCGGGGCAGTTCGCGAAGGTGGCCGGACGCTGGGCCGAGGTCCTGAAGGTGAACAAGAAGTCGCTGTCGGTGGCCAGTTGCGCCGCCCGGCGCGAGGTCGTGACCCGAGACGAGCCGCACATGCGGCCCGGCCGCGTCCCGTTCCACACGGTCACCGGTCAGGCCACCGCCGCCGAAGTCCTCGCTCCCGACACCGAGCCCGCGCCCGAGCAGGCGCAGGAGAGCGGCGGCGCCCCGAGGGACACCGCCGACAGCGATCCGGGGCTGCCGCCCGAGATCGCCGAGCTGCACGGCCGGTTCGCGGACGGCTACACCGACGACGCGATCCGGTCCGTGTTCGGGCTCCTGAAGGAGGCGGGCGGCCCGTACCTGGTGTGCGTGTGGGAGTACGCGGACGCGTACGGGTTCGGCGGCAACTCCCAGTTCTACGCCGAGGGCGGGGACGGCGTCCTCCACACCCTCAGCCCCGACGTCTACCGGTGGCTCGACGGCCAGCAGACGTCGCCCGGCCCGATGACGGGATGGGTGGGCGCGCCCGTCGGCACCGCCGACTTCCCCGTCAGCGACGACTTCCACAACTACGCCCTGTTGGACGGCCAGTGACAGCGCGGGATGACCGCTGAGCACCACTGCGTCCGACCGGCACCACGCCCCGGTCCGGGGCGGCCGGGTACCGCCCGGCCGCCCCGCCGGCGACCGCAGCAGACCGCATGGAGCGAGGGATCCCATGACCGACACCGAACACACCGCACCCCACCGAGGCCTGCCCTCGCAGACCTACGTCCGCATCGCCCTCTCGGCCGCTGCTGCCGCCGAAGCCGCGGACGAGGACGCCACGCACAAGGCGAGCCGCAGCAGCACGCGCAACGAGGCCCGCCTCACGGAGGTGATGCTCGCCGTGCACGAGCACGCCGTGGCCGCCGGGCGGTGGGCCCGGTACGCCGACACGTGGGAGAGCGACGGCGTCTCACGGGCCACACTCGCCAACTACGCCGCCCGCGCCGTCGAGGCCGCGGCGCTCGCCGAGACGACGGCCGGTGTGCCCGGCACGGCGGACACACTGCGTGCCGCGCTGCAACGCCCGCTCACCGCCGAGGAGCGCGCCGAGCGGGAGCGCGCCGCCCGCCGCCGGGAGGCGCAGGAGCGGGCCGCCACCGGCATGGACCGCGCCAACCGCGTCCAGGCCGAGTTCAACCGGCTTTTGGCACGGGAGCATGTGGGCAAGCTCGGCTGGACGGCCGGGCACGTCCGGGTGCTGGAGGCCGCCGAGACCGGCCGCCTGTACTGGCGCGACAGGCAGGCTCGGATCGCGCCGCGCGGCGGCATCGCCGAGGGCGGGCGCCGGGTGAGCCGGGAGCGGACCCGGCTGCTGTACGCCTCCCGGTTCCTGACGGCCTCCCGTGCGCGTGACGGCGTCCGCTTCCTGCGCCTGAGCCCGATGGGCGAAGTGGCCCTGGAACTGGTGCGGCTGCACCCGGACGGCCTGTGCGCGGACGACCGCGCGGCCTACGAGTCCCGGTACGCCGCGGCTGCCCGCTCGTGGATGTCCAGCGACGAGAAGAAGGAGGCCGCGCGTCGTCTGCCGCCGCTGGCCCGGCACGCGGTGCGCCGCTTCCGGCGGCCGGTGACGCTGGCCGCGCAGGAGCGGCGCCTCGAGGAAGTGGACGAGGCCCGGTGGGAGGGCGAGGGCGGGGCGTGCCCCGCCGTGCAGCCTCCGCGGCCTGCACCGTCGGCGGCCGGTCCGCGCGGCCACAGCGCGGGAGCAGCGCCGGCGAGCTCGCCCGCCACGACGCAGGAGCGGGTGACACCGACACCGTCACGTCCGGGACCGGTGCCGGTCCTGCGGCGCCCGCAGCGCACGCTCACCGCGGACGAGGCCGCGCAGATCGGCAGGTTCAAGCGGAGCTCCCTGCTGAACTTCTACGGGGCCAAGCACATGGGCATCCTCGACCCCGTACGCAACCCTTCGCCGATGTCCGAGGACGAGGGCGCGCAGGTGCGCGAGACCGTGTGGCCCAAGCACCTCCAGGTCCTCGAAGACCGGTACGTGTGGGGCTTCTTCTGGTCCATGTGTGAGCGCGGGACCTGCTGGAACTGCCTGTCCGGCGACTGCGGCGGGTGCCTGCACCGCAACAAGGGCGGCCCGCACGCCTGCGACAACACCGAGATCGTCTACTGGCCCAACGGGCAGCGGGCCGCGGATCTCATCCTCAGGCCCGGCGGCGAGGAGTGCGTGTGGTGGTGCCGCTGCCCCTGCCTCAAGTTCGGCGCCCCGCCCGGCGCGCCTGCGGCGCAGAAGGCCGCCCCGGAGAAGGAAGAGGCCGCTGCTGCGGAGGCCGCACCGGAGCCGGCCGGGACGGCAGAACAGCGGCCGCAGCTCTCGCTGTTCTGATCTGCCGGTAGGGGGCCGTCGCCAAGCTCTGTACTACCGCTCGGGGATCCGTCCTGGGAAAACCGCGTGACACCCGAACCAGTTTAGGTATTATGGAACATGTCGTTGAGGGTCACGCCATCCCCTCACGGGAGAGGCCGTGCGCGCAGAAGACCCCGTCGAACCCGACACCGACGAACTCCACACCAATCACTCAGCCTCGCCTTCACCTGAGGCGAGCGGCAAAGCAGGGAGTGCCACAACGATGACCATCGAGCGACTGCCCTTGCAGGCCAACGGGCATCTGATCTCGCGAGAAACCGAGGTGGAGGTGCTCCGCCTCGACGGCCGGGAGCCGTACATTGCGGGCGTCGCGTACCACTGCACCGTCTGCGACCGCCAACCGGTCTTCCGAACCACCGACAGCGCCGTCCAGGTGCGGGAACCTTGCCCCTACCCGGACGGCATTACCACCAAGATCACCATCAACGTGACGTCCGGAAAGCTTCTGGTCACCGACGACCTGCGGCCAGTTTTCAACTGGGACGACAACGCCATCGCCGACTACAACTCAACCCTCGGCCAGGCCCAGGCGGTCGAGGCCATGGCTGCGGCCGGCTGCGCGTACGGCCCGGTGGGCAATAGCTGCCCCGGCCTGTACCGCACCGGTCCGGACAGCTACATCATCGCCAGTCCGCGCTACGACGATGACGACAATCCGTCGATCCCCGAGAGCACCCGCCTGGCGCGCATCTGCACCGACCTGTGGGCCTACTCCATCGCCGACCTTGAGCACTGGAAGGCGAAGGGCGGCGACCCCGCCAGGCTCGGCTGGACTGACACCATCGTGGAGGTACCCCGCGGGACGTACCAGTTCACCCACCACTCCGGAGAACGCGGCTTCGACCGCGATGCAGTCGAGACCGTGACCTTCGCTCACGTTGAGCGCATCGCCTGAACGCAAGTGGCGCGTGCGGGCTGCGACAGAAATCCACCCCGCGAGCTTCCACGCGGGCGCTTCAGATTCTGCCGCCATCTCGGAGGCCGCGCCGGACCCGGCCAGGACGACAGAGCAGCGGCCACCGCTCCCGCCGCTCCGATCCGCCAGTGCGGGGCCACCTCCAGGCCCCGCACCTGCCGTCCGAGGCGTCATCTCGGAAAACCGCGTGACACCCGAGCCGATTTAGGTATTATGGAACATGTCGCAAGGAGGTCGTAACCCCTCCCCTCCCCTGTCCCGCCTCTGGAAGGAGAAGCCGTGCGCACAGAAGACCTCGCCGAACTCGGCACCGACGAACTCCACGCCCAGCTCATCGACGCCGTACGCCACCTGACTCCGCAGCATCCCGTCCGGGTGCTGTGGGACCGGCTGGACGAGGTGCTGAAGGCGGGCGGAGCCGAGTGCCTGCCGGGCCCCTGGGACTTCGACGACCCCCACGTGCGCTCGTTCCTCGACCTGTCGACCGAGCACCTTCCGCCCGCCCTCCGCGACAGGCTCGGCAACTACGCCTCTGCCATCCGGACCGAGTACGGCTGGTGGATGTACGCGCCCGAGTCGGCAGCCATGGACCCGGAGCTGCACGACTGGCCCGCCGAGCTGCTCGCGATCGTCGGCCACGCCCGCTCCCGCGGCTGCGCGTACGTCCTGTTCGACTCCGACGCCGCCCCCAGCGACGACCTGCCCGTGTTCGACGAGCCGTCCGGGGTCGGGACACCGTGACCGTTCCCGACCTCGCCGCGTACGACGCCGTGCTCGTGGCGAGCAGCGGCGGCAAGGACTCCCAGGCGATGCTCGACTACATCGACGAGCTCGCCATCCAGGCCGGCATCCGCGACCGCGTCACGGTCGTGCACAACGACCTCGGCGCGGTCGAGTGGCCGGGCACCGTGGAGCTCGCCCGCGAACAGGCCGAGCACTACGGGTTCCGCTTCGAGCTGTGCCACCGCGAGCAGGGCCTGCTGCTGGACCAGATCCGTGCACGCAAGCAGGGCCTGCTGCGCCGGGCCGACGAGGCCGAGGCACGGGGCGATCTGGTCTTGGCCGCCAAGCTGCGGGCGACACCGGCGTGGCCGTCTGCGGCCGCGCGGTACTGCACGTCCGACCAGAAGCGCGGCCCGACACTGAAGCTGGTCACCAGGCTGGTCCGGGAGTTGGGGATCGAGTGGCACGGCAGCCCGCCGCGCCCCGTCAGGCAGGCCAGAGTCCTGTACTGCCTGGGTATCCGGGCCGAGGAGTCCACCGGGCGGGCCCGCAAGGCGGAGCTCACCGTGGACCGCTCGGCCACCACCGGCGTCCGCGAGGTGACCCAGTGGCATCCGATTCTGCACTGGAGCGAGCGCCAGGTATGGGAGCGCATTTGGGCCTCCGGGGTGCGCTACCACTGGGCGTACGACGCGGGGATGCGGCGGCTGTCCTGCTCGTTCTGCGTCCTCGCCTCCCGCGAGGACCTGGTCTGCGCGGCACGGCTGCGCCCCGAACTCGCCGCCGAGTACGTGGCCCTGGAGCAGGAACTGGGCCACACCTTCACCGCCGATCTGTCCATGGCGGACATCGTCGCGGCCGCCAACGCCACCGGCCCGGCCGCCACACCATCCACCGCACCGACCTACGACCTGATGGGGGCCCGATGAGCCGCGAGAACTTCCCGTTCCTGCCCTTCACGCGGGATGTGTCGGACTCGCTGGAGGTTGCCCTTCCCTCCCGGCCGACACCGATCCGCGTGCAGAGCCCCGGCATGCCGCCGCGTGACGTCACGCTCCATCCCGACGGAACGCTCACGGCCGTGCTCGGCGGGCGGATGCACCGGAACCTGCTCACCTTCGCCGAGATGCGAGAGCAGGACTGGCGCGATGCCCATATCGAGCTGGCTCCGGCCCCCTCGCCCGAGGATCCCGCCCCGGCGGCCACGCGCGCAGAACCCGTACAGGACGCGCTGCTGTGAACAGCACGACCTGCCCCCTTCACCGACAAGGAGCATTCCGTGAACGACCGCCCGCTTCTCCTCCTGGACGTCGACGGCCCACTCAATCCCTACGACGCCAAGCCCACCCGCCGCCCCGACGGCTACACCACCCACCGGCTGGCCCCTGAGGGGATCAACCCCCGGCGGCCGCTGCGTGTCTGGCTCAACCCCGACCACGGCAGGCAGCTGCTGGCCCTGCCGTTCGATCTCGTCTGGTGCACCACGTGGGCTCACGAGGCGAACACGATGATCGGCCCCCGCATAGGACTGCCCGAACTCCCGGTCATCGACTGGCCCGAGAACATCCGTGAGACCACCCCTCCCGGAATGTTCTGGAAGACCAGGCGCGTCGTCGAGTGGGCCGCAGGACGGCCGTTCGCGTGGGTCGACGACGACATCGGGGCCCCCGACCGCGCGTACGTTGCCCAACACCACCCGGCGCCGGGGCTCCTGCACCACGTGAGCCCGAAGGCCGGGCTGCTCGGAACGGACTTCCAGGCGCTGACCGCGTGGGCCGCGGAGCTGGCGTCACAACCGCCCTCCTGCGCCCGCTGCCACGTCCCGTTCGACACCGCCGACACCGGATGGAACGGCCGCGCTCGGTACGCCGACACGCCGTGGTGCCGCAGCTGCATCGCCCGGTGCCACGAAGCGACGGACGCCTTCCACCGGTGCCCCATCTGCGCCTGAGCGCCGCCTAGCCGACGCGATGCGGTGCTCGCACTCCGCCACGCCAACCCGTTCAGGTGCCGCCCCTTCCCGGGGCGGCACCCGCCGACCTGAAGGAGACCCGTTGTCCTCCCGCTCCGGCCGCGACTACTTCCAGTTCCTGGCCTTCACCTGGGACATCACCTCTGCCCTGGAGGCCGCCGAGCCCCTCCCGGTGCAGCCGCTGCCCACCGAGCCGTTCTTCTCGTTCCTGCCGCTGATCCGCGTGGACCGAGAGCACGCCGCGCACACCGACCTGACCGCGCCCGTCCTGGTCGCCACCGTCGCGGAACTCGACAACACCACGATGCTCATCGACGGCTGGCACCGGCTGCACCGCGCCCTGCAGGAGGGCCTCACCCACCTTCCGTGCCGCCACCTCACCGCCGAGCAAGAGCTCCAAGTGCGCCTGCGCGGCGGCTCCAAGAAGCCGCACCGACGCCGCTCCCCCGCCCCCCGGCTCTGAACGCCCCGTCCCTGCAAGGAGTTTTTGTGTCCCGCCACCCCTCCGCCGGCTCCCTCATGCGGATCACCTTCACCGGCACCGTGCAGTACAGCTACCAGCCCGGCCTCATCACCCTCGCCGACGGCACCGACATCTCGTTCGACCCCAACGTCCACACGGCCCATGTTCTGGCCGAGGGCTGGAGTGTCGGCGACGTCGCCGACACCGAGCACGGCCGCCTGACCCGCAGCGTCGACGAGCAGGGCTACGAGCACTGGCGCGGCCCCAAGGGCGAGGTCTTCCACGACGACCAGGTCCGCCCCGACCGCGTCGTGCTCGTCAGCACACCCCGCCGCCCGCGGCCGAGCACCGCCCCACTTCCGGGCCTGTGGCTTCGCTTCGCCGACCGCGGCCGCGCGCTGCTCGGCGCCCTGCGCTCCGGACGCCGCACCGGCTGACGTCCCGCCCTCCCACCATCAAGGAGTCGTGTCGTGTCTGCCCATGAACAGCTGCCGCTCGACCTGCCGGTCAGCCAGCGCTGGCGCCACCGCCAGCACACCTGGAGGCCGGTGCACGAGGGCGGATTCGACCGGACCCGCTACGGCGTGCGCCTGATGGAGGGCCGCGAGGCCCGCGCGGCCAAGGAGTTCACGCTCACGCACCACTACAGCGCCTCCTGGCCCGCGGTCCGCTTCGCCTTCGGGCTCTTCGACCTCCAGGCGCGCACCGACCGGCTCGTCGGCGTGCTGGCCCTGGGCGTACCGATGAGCGTGCGCGTCCTGACGCGAGTCTTTCCCGACCTTGTCCCTTATCAGGCGAGTCTGGAGCTGTCCCGTCTGGTCCTGCTCGACGAAGTGGCCTCGAACGGGGAGACGTTCCTTGCCGGGAAGGCCTTCCGGCTGGCCGCCGAACGCGGCGTCCGCGGCATCGTCGCGCACAGCGACCCGCAGCCCCGTGTCCGCGTCACCGACAACGGCCCGCAAACCGTCCTGCCTGGACACACAGGCTGCGTGTACCAGGCCAAGGGCATGCACTACCTGGGCCGTACGACACCGCGCACGCTGGTGATGCTCCCGGACGCGTCGATCCTCACCGCGCGGGCTCTGTCGAAGGTCCGCAGCGACGAGCGCGGCCATGCCGGGGTCGAGCGTCGGCTGCAGGCGCTGGGTGCCCGGCCCCGGGGGCGGGGCGAGCCGGGAGGTTCCTGGCTCGCCGAGGTCCTGGACGTCATCGGTGCGCGGCGCGTCGCGCTCCGGGGCAATCACCGCTACGCCGTCGCGCTCGGGCGCCGCGGCCGCGTGCACGGCACGTCGCTGCCCTATCCGAAGCAGCACGAGGGCGGCTCGGCCGTCGTCTGAACTGCCCCGGATCCGCTCTTCTACTTCCCATACTGCTTGTGTTGCCGAGAGGAATCGCCATGAACATCGACACCGTCACCGACGCCATGCTCCAGCGGGTCGCGCACGCCAACCGCACCGAGGACACCGACGTGGTGCAGGCCCTTCTGGAGGCAGGTCACACCGCTTGGTGCGAAGGCCTCGCCGAGATGAAGATGCGCGTCACCGATGAGTGCGAGGGCGCCGACGACACCGCCCTCCGTGCGCGGTGCAGGGACAACGACCTGGAGCTCGAGGCGGACCTGACCCGCACCCAGGTCATCTCCGAGCTGGGGTTCGCCGAGTGGGAGAGCTCGCCGGCCGCGCTGGCGTACAGCGAGCTGGTGGACCGCGCGTCGCGGCTCGGGGTCACTCTGGTCGACGAGGTCTTCGAGTAGTCTCGCCGGCGAGCTGGACACACACCCACCCCCTTTGGCATTATCGAACTTGTCGCACCCGATCCGGGGGCGATCCACTCGACGATGCTGAAGGGGGTTTGCGATGTCCGAGACCAAGCGCTTGGTGACCAACGCGCAGATCGCGGAAGAGTTCAATACCAGCAAGTCCCGCATCAGCGAGTGGAGCAAGGAGCCCTCGAGCGGCTTCCCTCCGGTGCACCACACCGAAGGACGCACGCAGTACCGCGAGTACGACGCGGTGGCCGCCTTCTTCGCTGCACGGGCCAAGCCTCAGCGCACGCTGCCGGCCTCAGTCCTCGAGGCCGACCAGGACGAGCTCCTCGGCCTGCGGCAGGTCGCGGAGGTGCTCGACGTGAAGCCGACGACGATCACCGCCTACCGGCGTGACCGTCCCGGCTACTTCCCCGAGCCCGACGTCGAGGACGGCGACGGCCCCCAGTGGCGCCGCGGCACCATCGTCGCCTGGACGCAGAGCCGCCCGGGCAAGGGCCGCCGGACGAGCAAGCCCGCGGCACCGCTGCCGGAGATCGACGTCGACGGAGACCCGGACGAACTGCTCGGCTCCGAGTACGCCGCAGCTTTCCTCGGCTACTCGAGCAAGGCGAGCTTCTCGAGCGCCCTGTCCCAGGGCCGCATCCCAGAGCTTCCCGAGCCCAAGGTGCGCGGCGGCCTCGGCGGCCGCGGCGGCCGCAAGCAGTGGCGCCGCGCCACGCTCATCGCGGCGGCCCGCGAGCGCGGGACTCTGCCGAGCGCCGGCGACGAGGACCTGGCGGAGGCGGCGGAGGCTGCGCAGATGCTGGGCTACAAGGACACCGACAGCTTCCTGTCCGCCGTGGCCCACGGCCAGCTGCCCGAACTCACCGAGCACGACGCAGTGGGGGCACGCCGCGGGAGCGCCGGCGCTCCCCGGCCACGGCGTTGGAGACGCGCTCGCCTTGAGGCTGTAGCCGAGCGTCGGCGCGCCGAGTCCTCCACCACGGAGGACTAACCTTGAGACGTGGCAGACGGGATAAGGGGTCGACGAACGCCCCGGCGGCCCGAATGCCACCACGACGGCCGGTCGTGAGGGACTAACCACCCCTCCCCCAGGAACCCCGGTTCCTGGGGCCGGCCGTCGCTCTTTTCCGCCCCACAGCACGCCCCCGATCCGCCCCGGACGACCCCGCAATCCGCTGGTAGTGAGCGGGGCTGTGCGGGAGCAGTGTCGTGCGGGAAGCTGCTTGGGTGCTGCTTTACAACATCCCGGCCCTCATCAATGAATTCGACCTCCGCGAAGCCGGACGAGGTGACGTCACCGGACGGCTCGCGTCACTGACAGGTGAGGAGCTTCTCCTCGACTGCCTGATCCCGGCCTTGGCCGATGCCGGCCCCCTCGAGCTGCTGCCCGGCAGGCCCCGCCGCGACGATGCGGCATTCACCGCGGCGTGCGAGAGGCGGCCCACGTTCCGAGATCTGGATGCCTGGCTGGCGCTCGGCGATCAGAGGCTTGTCGCGGTGGAGTGCAAGCAGTTGACCGCAGCGTCGTTCAAGGGCGAGACCGTTCCCGAGGATGCTGATGCACTCGCCGACTTCGCGCGGAGGCAGTGGCGCTGGCTCTCCGATCCCGGGGGCTGGGACAAGTGGGACTCCTACACCAAGGTTGCTTTGCCGCTGCTTCCACCGGCGGGCAGGACTCCGGCCGACGTCCAGCAGGCTCGGCGGATTCTGGCGGTGTGGCGGCCGGTGTCGCAGGACGGCATCTCCGCCTTCTCGACCCTGAACACGACGACGCTGCAGGACGGCCGTTGGGTCGATGTGGCCGTCGAGGTCTTCTCCGCGTCGCTCTACCTCCGGGGCCTCCTTGCCGCCGGTGTGACCACCCTGGCCCCCTCTTCTCCTCGCTCAGAGCTGCTGTACGAATCGGTGCTCGCCCTCTTCCACCACGGGCCAACCCCAGAGATATAGGCCCCCACCTGGAAACCATGCCTTTCGGGGTGAGGGCCTCGGTGCGACGGCATCGTCAAGCGTGTCGCGGGACCGTTGTCCTGGTCGGCCCCGCGTCGCTTGGTGTGGTGGCGTGGTCAGGAGAGGTGCTTGGCCAGGAAGTCGGCGTTCGCCTCCAGGTCGTGTCCGAGCCGGACGGTGTGGTGCGGGAGTTCGGCCAGGTGCGCGGCGACAGCCTGTCGGGCGTGGTCGTTGCCGCTGCCGGTGGGGGCGAGGCCGAGGATGTCGGGGTAGCGGTCCTCGGTCGCGCCGTGCATGAAGTCCCCCTCCCCCAGCATGCGGTGCTCTCCGGTGGCGGAGGGGGCTGCGGTGGGGTCGATCTGCGGGAACAGGACCGTGGCGGCGCGGCCCTCGGTGGCGAGGTCGAGGCCGAACCAGGTGGCGAACTGGTCGGGGAACACCTGTACCTTCCGCTCCCGGCGCCCGTCCGGCTCCCACAGTGGTGTGCGCTTGTTGTCGACCAGGGCCTGGGTCACGTCGGGGTGCTGGGTGGGGTGGAGGGCTTCTCCCGCTTGGATGCGGGAGCGGGCGAGGTCGAACCAGCCGAGGGCGTCGAGGAGGCCGAGGCCGATCGCGGCGGCGGAGGGCCAGGGCAGGACGTCCAGGTGCCCGGCGGGGTTGGGGCGAACGAAGATGCGGTCATTGGCGAGGAGCGACCAACCGCGGCTGGCGAGCGCGAGGGCGGTGGTGGTCTTGCCGGCGCCCTTGGAGCCGAAGGTGAGAACGGTCTGCCCGTCGCGGACGGCGGCGGAGGCGTGCAGGAGGGTCCATCCGTCGGCGAGGAGGAGGCCGCGCAGAGCGTCGCGGGCGATGCGGGCGGACGCCAGGGCGACCTGTTCGGGGTCGGTGCCGTGGACGGTGAGGCGGCCGGCGGCAGTGTGGTGCTGGTAGGCGAGTTGGGTAGTGGGGCTGACGGCGGTGATCGTGCCGGTGTCGTCGTGGGCGACGAGTGTCTCGGCACGCGCGTAGGCCGTCTTGTCGTGCGGGAGCTCCGCGGTCAGGGTGCTGAGCTTGGCGTACGTGTCCGGGTCGACGTCCGCGAACAGCAGGAGGGGGCTGGCGGCCGCGGTGACGGCGGGGACTTCGAAGGCCTTCCACCAGGAGCCGAAGTAGCGGCGGTTGTAGTCACCGACGTCGGCGTTGTTGGTGACGAGGGTCAGGTTACGGTCCGCGGCGTGCAGCCGGATCGCGGTGGTATCGGTGTTCACTGGCTTCCTTCGCTGGTGATGAGGCTCGGCGCGTTGGCGCCGAGGTGGGCGGTGAGGTTGTGGTGGGCCGCGCGGAGTTTGTGGTGCGCGGCGTCGAGCTGCCGCTGCTCGGCGTGGTTGAGGGCGGGCAGATGGACGGTCGGCCGGCCGCGTGTGAAGTGCAGAGGCAGGCCGAGGTGTACGCCCTTGTAGGGGGTGGAGAGTTCCTCGATACCGTCCTCGAGTGCGAGGACTTTCCGCAGGGCCGACAGGACTGCGCCGGCGGGGCCGGATCGCGTGCGGCCGATGCCGGAGTTGATGCGAGAGGCCCGGGAGCGCAGTTCGTCGCGCGCCTGCTGCAGGGGCAGCGGCACGCTCTGCCCGTTCACGATGGTGGTGGAGGCGCAGATGACGGCTCCGTCGCCGTGCTCGCCGATGACGTGTCCGCGGATGGCGGTGGCGGGGACGGCGAAGTGGCGGGCGAGGAGGCTGCGGTAGCGGGCGCTGTCGAGGTTGGAGCCGATCCCGTAGACGTTCGGGATGCCGGACGTCTCGGCGAACAGGCGGGTCATGACGTCAACGGGGTTGGTGACCATGAGCACGGTGCCGGTGTAGCCGCGCAGTTGGTGGGCGAGGCGGACGATGACGGGTGCGTTCGCGGTGGCGCCGGCCATCCGGATGTCGCTGCGGGCGGTGTTGGTGAACGCGGCGCGGGCGGCGATGACGACCGCTCGGCAGGAGTGCAGCCCTATGGGGGCTGTGGCCTGCGCGTAGGTCGGGGAGGCGGTGGCTTCGCGCAGGTCGTCGATGTCGGCGACGAGGGCGCGGGCCTGGGTGTCGGTGCGTGAGGTGATCAGCAGTCGGTCGCTCAGGCCTGCCGTGCACAGGGCGGCGGCGACGGTCTGGCCGACGGCTCCGGCGCCGATGAGGCCGATCGCGTTGACCGGGGCGTTGGTCATGCGGTCGCTCCCCGGACGGTGCTCAGCGCGGTGTCCCATGCGGTGGCCGCGTCGTGCTGGTGGATGACGACCGTGGTGAGCCGGTCCAGGAGGCGGCAGACGGCGAGCGGTTGTGCGGCCAGGGCGCCGGTGCGTTCGTTCAGAGGGAGATCGGGCGGCGCGGCCAGGATGGTGGACAGCAGGTTGGCGGTGTCCATCAGCCAGAAGGTGAGGACCTCGCGCTGCCAGGTGCGTGCGGCCTTGCCCGGCATCGCGGTGATGCGGCGGCGGGCGAAGTCGTCGAGGCTGTCCAGGAGGCGCTCAGCCGCGCTCGGCGCGGGGTGAGCGATGAGCAGGCGCATCACGATCCGGCTGATCAGCTTGGCGATGTCGCCGGTGGCGCGGCCGCGGCTCAGGCCCGGGTCGATGAAGTGGGGGCGCTCGGCGGCGGCGCCGTGAGGGAAGATCACGTGCTCGGGCTTGAGGTCGCCGTACAGCAGGACCTGGTGGGTGGGTTGCAGGGCCCGCAGGCGTGCGTGCCGCAGCCGGGCCACCCCGGCCCGTAAGTGGGCGACGGCTTCGGCTCCGGCCTCAGGTGGGCAGCGGTCGGCGCCCATGCTGTCCAGATAGGTCTGGCCGCTGATGCCGTTGAACTTCCGGGCGAAGGTGGCGGCGATGCTGCGCTCACCGATCGCCCCGGCCGGGCCGAGCCATGGCGCCGTGCGTGCCCGGTACAGGGGGCGCAGCTCAGCGAGCGTGCGCTCCAGCAGAGAGACGGTGGTCTGCGGTGCGCGCAGCAGGAGGTCGCCCAGGGTGTCTCCGGGAACGGGGTTGGTGAACAGGACGCCGTGGGCGAGGCCGGCGGGCGTGCTTACTCGGGGGCCGTCGAGCTCGTCCAGGAGCTGGAGTTGGGCGTGCTCGCGGGCCATGAGGGCGTCCGGGCGCTGGATGTAGGCCGCCTGTTTGCTGCGGACTTCCGGCCAAGTTCCGCCGACACCGCGCAGGAGGGAGACCAGGGACATGCCGAGGAAGTCGTACTTGGCGTACAGGGGTTGGTCGTCGACGGTCAGGTGGGTGACGTAGCCGGTGATGCTCGCGACGTGGGCGCCGAGGTCGATGCGGCTGTGCGGCCACAGGTGTGCGGCCGCGTGGTGTATCTGCGTACGGGCGAAGCCGAAGACCTGGTCGGCGCGCGGGGGCGGGAAGGGGCGTTCGGGGGTGTTGACGGTGAGGGTGCTCACCAGGGCCTCCTTGAAGGGCGGGGTTACCGCTGCTCAGCCGCCTCGGGGGCGGGCCGGGTATGTGCGGCGAGGGCGCCTGCCACGGATGCGGGTTGGGTCCACCGCTGGCTGCAGGCAGGCAGGTTGTGGGGGTCTCGGTCGGCAAGGCGGAGGAAGACCACGGGTGTGACGGTGATGCGCAGCTGTATCCCGGGGAATCGCCCGGGTTTGAGGAGGAGCTCGATCGGGCGCTGCTCGCGCAGCTGTGCGCGGGCGCGGCCCTGGCCGCTGTAGAGCCAGAGGTCGACGGGCTCTGCCTCGGCTTCTGTGAGGAGCGACTGCAGCATCCGGACCAGGACGCGGGTCCAGCGCAGCGCCTGGTTGGCGGTGGGGACATCGATGGCTCCGACGAGGACGTCCTCGTCCGAAGTGGAGGTGTTGAGCCTGCATTCGGCCCAGTACCCGGGCTGGGACAGGAGTGCGTCGGTCATGACGCCTCCCCGGCACGCGGCTGGATCCTCAGCTCGTACAGAGTCTCGGGGTCGGCGATCTCCAGCGTGACCGTGTGCAGGGCACAAATGCGGGTCAGGAGATCGTCTTGCAGCGCCGGTGCGAGGAGATAGGCCTGGAGTTGTCGGCGGGGCTCGGTGTCGAGCTGCTCAGCGATGTGGAAACCGCGGACGATAAGCCAGGTGAGGGCGTCTATGGCGGTCGTGGTGCGGCAGCAGGCCAGTTCCACGGCCGACCGCCCGTGCAGGTGTGCGGTGTTGATGCACTCGTAGTCGTCGTGAGCGCAGTGCGGCGCTGACGCCTTGGTGGTGATGGTGGTGGGTGGGGCGAGGGTGAGCGTCACGACTGCCCCCTGGTGCCCAGGGTGGTCGTCGCGGGGGCCGCCTGTTCGGACGGCGCTAACTGGATGTCCGCCCAGACGGTCTTGCCGAGCACTTCCGGTGAGCTGCCCCAGTTCGCTGCTAAGCCGTCGACGAGCATCAGCCCGCGGCCTCCTTCGGCGTCCAGGTCCTCTTCGGGGCTGCGCAGGTCGGGCAGGTTGGGATCGGCGTCACGCACCTCGACCCGGATGAGCGTCTCCAGCAGGCGCAACGTCATCCCGAATTCGCGGCCCTGTGCGGTGCCGGCATGCCGTACCGCGTTGGAGGCGAGTTCGTCGGCGACGGCCACCACGTCGTGGAGCGTGGTGTCGTCGACTCCCCAGTCGCGCAGCACCTTTGTGACGTGGCGCCGGACGGCTCTTACCTGGGCGGGATACGAGGCGTAGCGGGATCGGTCCTTCGTGGTTTCGGCCATGTCGCGTCCTTGAGAGGGGCCGCGCCGCCGAGCGCGCAGCGCAAGGTGATCAACTCCGCACACAGAGTTGCCGGGTCCCCCACTATCCCGCTCCCCTACCTCAAGGTGCAAGTCCCTACTGTGACTTGGATACAACTTGCTTGTCGCGCAGAGTCGGGAGCGGCAAACTGACACCAGTCGAATGGGGAGGACACACGCTGTGCCAGTGAATCGGAACCCCACCGTTCGCCAGCGCCGCCTCGGGCGCATGCTCAAGGACCTTCGCAACGAAGCGGGCAAGACCCTGGCCCAGGCCGCGGGTGAACTGCAGTGCGCCGAGTCCAAGATGTCCCGGATCGAGGCGGCCCAGTCCGGAGTGCGCCCACTCGACCTGAGGGTTCTCCTGGACTTCTACGGCGTCACAGACGAGGCGCTCCGGGCCCGCCTTCAGGAACTCGCGCGCTACGGCCGCGAGCGCGGGTGGTGGTCACAGCACGAGGACGCGCTCACACCGCTGTACGCCGACTACATCGCTCTGGAGTGGGACGCCTCGGACCTGTACGTCGTCGAGACGTCGCTCATCCCGGGCCTTCTACAGACGCCCGACTACACGGAGGCGGTGATCCGCCTCCACAACCCGCACAAGGCCGACGACTTCGACTACGTGCAGGAGCAGGTCAAGGTCCGCGGCCAGCGCCGGCAGGTCTTCGCCCGCAGCGCCCCGCTCCGGCTGTGGGCAATCATCGCCGAGTCCGCGCTCCGCCACCGTGTAGGCGGCCGCGACGTCATGCAGCAGCAGTTGCAGTCCCTGCTCACCCAGGCGCAAGAGACCAACATCCAGATTCAGGTCCTTCCGACGAGCGCCCCCATCAACGCGGCCCTCTACGGCCCCTTCGGGATCCTCGCCTTCCCTGAGCCCGCGGAGACGGACGTCGTCTACGCGGACAGCCTCATGAGCACCGTCTACTACGAGCAGCCGGACCAGGTGGAGTTCTTCACCACCTTGTTCCGCCACCTCAACTCGGAAGCCCTTCCGGTTGAGGAGTCCATGGCGCGCATCCGCGCCGCAATACAGGAAGAGGACTAGCAAGTGACCGCGCACCCGCGCTTCGATCCCGCCACGGCCGTCTGGTTCAAGGCCAGCTACTCCAGCGGAGACCAGAACTGCCTGGAGTCCGCTCTCGTACCGGGCGTTGTCCCGGTACGAGACAGCAAACTCGCCGAAGAGAGCCCCGTGGTTCTCTTCTCCCCTACGAGCTGGAGCTCCTTCATCACGGAACTCAAGTCGGGCAACTGACACCCCCTGAACGCGGCGGCCTCTCCTCAACCACACTGAGGAGAGGCCGCCGCGCTGTGATTACCCCACACCATCCAGCGGGAACCCGCAGGACGGCGGAGGCACATACGCAGACCAACGTCAACCGCGCCGGAAGCCTCGGTCGGGGTCGCGGGCCTGGTCGGGCCGGAAGGGTTCGAACCAATCCGTGGGAGCCAGGTTGGCCAGGCCGAGAGCCTGGTTGACCGCGTTGCCGCTGTCCTCGATCCCGTCCAGGGAGGCGTCGAACAGCATCAGCACGTCGTGGTCCTCGAAAAGCACGTCCGAGCACCAGTCCCAGTCGAAGTCACGGCGGTCCTCGTCAATGCCCTTCACAGCTTGCGCCACCAGCCGCGGCCGGTTCCGGGTAAGAGATGCCGCTCGGGCGATGCCCAGATGCAGGGCCATCTCCTCGCCCGTGCACCGCGGAGTGGCCGTTTTCGTGCCGGCGATCTCGGTGGCGAGGTCATCGAAGCAGCGGGCCATCTGCCGCCGCCACTGGCGGTCTTGCTGGAAGGTCAGCGGCGGCAGCATCCCCAGCACACGGCCTTGACCACGCCGAAGCGGCGCATCGCCCACATCGTCCACGTCCTGCCAGGCGCCTTCGGAGAGCTCCTCGAGCGCCATCCTTAGCACCGCGGCGGTACGTGCCGTGAGCTCCTCGCCCTCCTCCGTGTCCTCACCCCAGCCGTCGGCTTCATCACCCTCGTCCTCCTCATCCCATTCCGGTGAGCCGCCATGGCGGGCGAGGTGGTGGAGGCGGCTGCGTACGCGCTGCGCAGCCTCATCCGGAGCGGCCAGCGCCTTGTCGATGATCTGCAACTCGTCGGAGAAGGGTTGGGCGCTCAGGAGCGTGCCGGCCTCGGCGAGCAGGGCGGCCCCCACGTCGTGGCAGGCCTTCTCGCCGGGCAGCACCACAGCGAAGTAGTTGTCCGTCAGCCTGTCGATGACGGCGGACACTACTGCGGCAGCGATCAGCGGATCGGCATAGGGCTCATCGAGACGCAGCTGGTCCACGACCAGGACGTCGCCTGGCATCTCGATGAACTCCACGAACCCGTACGTGAACTGCCCCTGCTCGTCCAGGAGCTGGGAAGCGACCACAGCCGCGAAGGACTGCTCGTCGGCCATCCGCTCGCGCAGGTTGTCGGACTTCCAGTACATTCCGCGCGTGGCCGTCAGGCTGCCCACCAGAGTGCCGGCGGCGGTGATGCGCACGTCCCATACCTGGACCCCCTGCGCGGCTGGGTCAAGCAGTTGGTGGGTGTGGTGGATGTCGAGCGTCAGCGAGGCGAGGTCCGCCTTCCCTGCCGTCGGGTCTGGTCGGCTGCTCAACGTGCTCCCTCGGCGGGTGTCCTCGGCCGTCCCTACTGGCGGCTCCGGCCAGCGTAGCGGCCGGACAGCGGCCACCAGTTGGCTTCTGGAGAACGCGCGCCGCACCCCGCACGGAGCCGTCCCGGACGAGGTCGCCCTTGTGCCTCTCCCGGTGCAAGCCTGGTGAGCGGCGGGTGGCCTGTCTTCCGCGTGCCTGCGTCGGCAGGGCGCGCCCAGCGGCTAGGGGGCAGTCCGGGCGATCATGTGACCGCTCCGTGCCTGCCGCAACCACCGCAGCTCTACTCATCTGGCGTCGGGCTGAGTCCCGACCTCACAACGCGATCGGCCGGTACGCCAGGGCCTGATCGACGACCTCATCAGCCGAGAGTTCCCGCTCCGGCGGCCAGAAGATCAGGTCGCTGACATAACCGGTCGGGCATGCCAGGGCTCTGTCAAGCCTGTCCAGCCAGCCGTCCGCCTCGTCGTCTGAGGCGTAATCCGCTTCCATGATCCGCTTCACGAGCGCGACCGCCTCCGCGCGAGTCATCTCCACAGCCCCCACTACGTCCTGAGCCTATTCGTGCGGGTTCAGCGGCATGATGCCCGTGCTCGCGTACAGGTGTGGCTGCAGGGAGAGCACGGTGAGCGGAGTGCCTGCGAGTCCGGCTTCCCACGCAATCGCCGCTGGGTGGGCGGCGGCGATTTCTGTGCGCGGCCAGGACGCTGCCTGCACGGCGTGGTTGGTGGTGAAGGGCTGGTGCTCGACGTGGTGGAGCCGGGCGGCGTGGGTCCCGGCCCCGGTCCGGGCGATTTCAGCGGCCCACACGCTTGCGGCGGGTACGACGATCCGCCCGCGCTGGTGGCTGGCCTCGACGAACAGGCCGGTGAAGAATTCGTCGGCGTCGTACAGCGCGATCAACGCCGTGTGGTCCAGGACCGCGGTCTCGGTGTGGTCACTCACGCGGCACGGCCGCCGCTGCTCTCGGACTTTCGGTGAGCCCGCACCTTCTCCCAGGCCGAAGCGCCTGCCGCTTTGACCTTCGGGGTGTACTCGACTCCGAGTTCGCGGGCCGCTTCTCGGGCACGTTGCTCGCGCTCGGCCTCGGTCAGCTCGCCCACTGCGAGTTCCTCGAGCAGGGCGGTCACCGTCATGTGTCGCTCGTCCGCCAGGGCCTTGAGACGGTCCCGAACGGCTTCCGTGGTCTTGATACTGGTCCGCTTCGACTCGTCCATACCCCAAGTCTACCGCCGGTAGACAGGACGGGGGGCTCGGTCGACGCAGCACTCAGCCGGCCGCTGCTCCCAGCGCGACTCCCACCAGTGCCCCCGTGAGCAGTGACGGCCCGATGGCCAGCGCGGTCCTCGCCGTGGCCTTCCTGCGGATGAGGAGCGTCATCCCGTGGGCGGCAGCGATCAGGTAGCCGGCGAAGACGCCGAGTATGAGCACACGCCATCCGTACCAGCCGAGCACGGCGCCAATGCCGAGGGCGAGCTTGACGTCGCCGAAGCCCATCGACCGTGGGCTGATGACGAACAGGACGAGGAACAGGCCGCCCAGTGTGGCGGCGGCGAGGAGGGCGGTCGTCCAGGAGCCGGCTGCGTCGGGAGCGAGGCTCGCGGGCCCGAGGAGGGCCAGCGCGGCGGCGGCGAGCGGGAGGGTGAGGACGTCGGGCAGTCGGTGCACGCGGGCGTCGACGAGGGCGAGCAGAAGGGCGAGCGGTGCGAGCAGGAGCCAGACGAGGAGCTCGGGGCGGGGTCCGGTCACGGCGGCGAGGAGTCCGCACACGGCGGCGCTGGCGGTGGTGACGGCCGTCGTTGCGCGGCGGCTGACACAGGCGTGGGCGGTCTGCGGGCAGCGAGGCCCGGCGAGCCAGCCGCGGGGGCCGGTGCGGAGGGGGTGGCCGTCAGGGCAGCTGGCGTGCCAGGGCGTGCCGGTCGGGACGGAGAGCCGGTACAGGGCGGGCAGCATCAGCCATCCTGCGGCCGCCCCCCATCCGATCGCTGCGAGCGATGTCCACATGCAGGCCTCCCCCGGCTGGTGATGATCGGCCCATTGTCGACCAGCCGCGCGGCGGGGCCTGCTAGTGGTCGGACTGGCAGCGGGGGCAGAGGTCTCCGGGCGCCGAGACGGGGCGGCCGCACAGGCCGTCCTGGCCGGGGCACTCGGGCTTGGGCGGCACCGCGACGTCGAGGTCCGGGTGCGGTGCGGGCGTGGCCGGTTCCACGGGGGCGGGCTGGTTCCAGGCGCTGCGGGCGTGCTCGGCGGCGACGGCCACGCGCTTGAGGTGCTGGAGGCGGGCGGCGACGAGGGCGGCCAGCGAGTGCGTGCGTTCCTGCGGCGGCGGATAGGGGCGACCGACGAGGGCCTCGCGGATGTGCTCGCGGCTGACACCGGCCTCGAGGAGCTTGCCCACGAGCGGCGCCTGGTCGGCGAGCGTGCTGCCGGTGGCCAGGGCGCTGTGGAGTTCGGGGTGGTGCCGGGCGATCGACAGCAGCACCGACTCTCCCCGTGCCGAGACCTCCTGGCTTTGCCCTCCGTCCCTGCCGTGCCGGGGCGCCTGCCCGGATGGAGGGAGGGGGTTGGGGTTCTGCCTCTTGGTCTTCTTGCGGTTGGTCTTCTTATGCGGCGGCTCGGCCTGCGCAGGGGCAGCCTGCGCAGGGAAATCCGACTTAGGTTCTGACCAGGCATTTTGGTCGGGCTCGGCCTGGGGCGGGTTTCCCGGTTCAGGTTCCGACCTGCGCGAACGCGTGCCTGCCGTTCCAGCGGCTGGAGCCAGGCCGGTGTCCCACGGGGCCTGCGCGATGATCTCTGCTCCCTGCGGCATGTCGGTCAGGTAGTAGCGGGTCTCCCCCAGCCGGCCTCGCGCGTCCCGCTCGCGCTCGCGATGCAGGTAGCCGTGCGTCTCCAGTTCATGCAGGGCGCTCGTCAGCGCGTCCTTACCCTCGGGGCCGTTCTTGACGAGCATGGCCAGCGAGATGCCGTAGCCGTCGCGGTGGCTGAGGAGCTCCACGAGCAGCCCGCGGGCTCGGCGCGACAGACGTTGGTCGCGGACCGCCTGGTTGAAAACGGTGGTGTAGTGGGCTCCGAGCACATCGACGGCCATGGGGCCGCGCTCGATCAGCCCTCCGAATCCCTGGCGCGCTGGGCTCACGGTCACTCCGTCCATCGATCTTGGGTCATGTCGGAGTTGACCCGCCCGCCTGTACCGAAAGCCGTACCGGTGCGCAGGGGCAGCGATCACGGTTCCATCACGTTCGGTGACGGTCCGGAGGCGTGTGCAGCGGTACGCAGGCGGGGGCGCGCACCGGCGGCGCGGTGGTACGCGGGCGCCGCGGTGTTCTGCGCGATTGGGTGCGCAGCGGCGGGCCGCCGGTCGTGCGGCGGCGGGTTGGGGGATGGAATCCGGTTCCGTGTCGGCTCGCGTTCCGGTGCGCAGCGCCGGGCGGGCGGTGGGTGCGCAGTGCGGTTGTGTAGTCGTCTGCGGCGTCCTGGCGCGGCAACTGCGCGGCAGGCGGGCGGGGGCGGAGTGCAGCGACGGCACGGGGCGGGTGGCGGCTCGGCGTGGCTGCCCGTGGGAGGAGCTGAGGGGTGGCGGGCGCGGTCCGGCGGGATCGCTGAGTGGAGGCCGGTACGCCCTGCGGACGCTGGGCCTGCGCAGTCGTTGCTGGGGCGTACCGGTGCGCGTACCGCCCTGGTCAGAGGCGTCTGATCGGCCTGGCGCGGGTGAGGTGAGCGCGGGACGCGAGGTGTGCCGGTACGCCCTGATTCCTCGACCGGTACGCCCTCTCGTCGTCGCGTGTCCGGGCCCCGTACCGGCCCCGTGGGACGGGGCGGGGGTGGGGGTGCGGCCGCTGCGCACTGAGCGGGCCGGCGGGTGCTGCGCAGGTTGGCCGGCGTGTGCGGCGGGCTGTGCAGCGGCACGGCGGCGGGACTGCGCAGGATCGCCGCGGCCGGACCAGTGCGCAGCTGTCCGCTGCCGCTCTGCGGCCGCCGTGTGGTTGCGCGTTCGGCCCGGTGCGCAGCGCGGGCGCGTCCGGGTGCGCAGTGCCTGCCGGGGGTGGCGTCACCGGGGATTCGCGAGCGGCCGAGAGGTAAGGCCGGGCGCGGGGCCGGTGGAGGTCGGTCACAGGGTGTGAAGGGGGCGGCGGCGGTCAGCGGGCCGGTCTGCCGGGTGAGTTCCGCCGGGTGGGCGGTGTACCGGTGGCCGTACCGGCGCATCGTGACCACACCGCAACCGCAGGTCCCAGCTATCGGTACGCGGTTCGGTACGCCCTGCTGGGTTTGGTCATGGCATCAACCGTTTCCCCTCCCTCTTCAGGAGTTCGCTGATGCCAGCACCCGTAACCGAGGCGCCACCGGCGGCGGCCGGCCTCGAGCTTGAACGTACGCGCCGCAGTGTCCGCCTCGGGCGGGCCGGGGTGTGGCTGTGCCTGCTGGCCGGTCCCGCCGCGCTGTGTGTGGCGCTGACCCGGCCGTCGGCGACGGTCGTCACGCAGTCCCCCTCCCCCGACGCGGCGGCGCGGCCCGCGGCGAGCGCGAGCTCGGCTGACCCGTCGGGGTACGCCGCCGAGTTCGTGGATGCCTGGCTGCGCTCCAGCGACGCCGAGCCGGACAGCGCGGCCGCGGCGCGGGCGCGCCGGTTCGCCCCGTCGGTGGCACTGCCGCAGCCGGCGGACCAGGCGAAGGCGCCGCAGTCGGTGGCGGCGGTGCGCAGTGTGCAGCGCGGCGGCGGGCAGTGGTCGGTGACGGTGGCCGCCCGGTACACGGACCAGGTGCGCTATCTGTCGGTGCCGGTGACGGCATCGGGCTCGGGGGATGCGGTGACGGTGACCGGGGCGCCCGCGATCGTGGCGGCGCCCGCCGCGGCGAAGACGCGCCCGTCCGACTACACGGTCGAGGTGCCGGACGGGCCGCTCACCGACACGGTCGGCGACTTCCTGACCGCCTACTTGTCCGGCAGCGGGGAGGTGGACCGCTACCTCGCGCCGAAGACCTCGCTCGCCGCGGTGTCCCCGGAGGCGGCCGACGAGGTCGACGTCGAGACGGTCACCGCCCGCGAGGACCGTGCCTCTGCCGAGCAGGTGCCGGGCGACGGCACCCTGGTCCACGTCGAGGCCGGCGCGAGCGTGCACACCCGCCAGGGCGTTCTTCCGCTGACCTACGAACTCACCCTCGCCGCGCGCGGCGGCCGCTGGGAGATCGCGGCGCTCACCTCCGGCGGAGGTGAGGCGAAGTGAACACCTCTCAGATGGTGCTCGCCGGTGCGCTCTCCGATCTCGGCGACAGCTGGATCGGGATGCTGGGCAGCTGGTCGGACGGCCTGTTCAAGGTCCTCCTCGTGCTCCTGGTCGTGTACGTGATGGCCACCCGGTTCAGCCTGAAGGCCGGGGTCGGGGCGCTGCTGCTGATGGTGCTCGCTCTGGGCATCTACGACTCCCGCACGGACCTCTCCGACAAGGTCGAGGACGAGGTGAAGAACCCGGCCAAGTCGTCCGCCGAGCTGCACGTGCCCTACCGGGGCGGCGATCTGCCGCCGAGGCCGTCGAGCAAGGCGGGTGAGGGGACGTGAGCGCGGCGAGCGAGCCGGTGCGCGCCGCCCGCTTCTACACCTCGGCGCGCCGCCTGCCGTGGGTGATCGGCAAGTTCGCCGACTGGCGGATCCCGTTCGGCCCGTACAACGCCGCGCAGATCGGGGTCATGTCGCTGGGCGGGCTGCTGCTGGTGAAGACGTCGTCGTGGTGGTGGTCGCTGCTGGGGCCGGTGCCGGTCATCGCGTGGGCCGTGCTGATCTTCGTGTGCCGTCGGCACAAGGTGGCCGGCCGCACCCCCGTGGGGGCGGTGCTCGGCGTGCTGGCGCGGATCGCGCAGCCGGCCGGGGGCCGGATGGCGGGCCGCGCGGCACGGGATCGCCGGTCGGAGGCGTTCACGGGCCGCTTCACCCTGCAGGGCCTGACCGCCCCTCCCACCCCCGCACCTGCCCCGGCCCGAGCCCCGGGCCCAGCCCCGGCATCGGCCTCCGCGCCGGGTGGGACGGCTACGGCCGCGAGGCGCCGCCGACCGCCCCGTGCCGCGACGCCCCCAGTTGCTTCCGCTGTACGTCGGCCGCTGTCTCCGGTCCAGGCCGCTCTCCTTACCGCGAAGGATTCCTGATGCGTGTTCCCATCCGTCACATTGCCGGTCATCTGCTGTGGTCGAGCGAGGGTCACACGTGGGCCGTCTACCGGCTGCACCCGGATGCCGACGAGCCCGGGCACAGCACCGATGCCGTCACCGGCGCGTACCTTCCGGCCGCCGTGCGGGAGGAACAGCTGCAGCGCATCACGACGTTGGTGCGCTCCCTGTCCGGTGAACCGCGGCTGTTCGGGGTGTGTGCGCAGGTCGATGCGTCCGAGGTGGCGTGGCGGATGCTGGAGGGCCTGCACGACCAGGACGGCGAGCTCGTGGAGGGCGCCGAGCCGTGGGTGGAGCACGTCGAGGCCGCGCTCGATCTGCTGGACGGGCAGGAGATGCACCGGCGGACCCTGTGGCTGGCGGTGCCGCTGTCGACCGAGACGCGCGGCGGGCGCGGGAGCGCCGTGCGGGGCCTGCACGGCGGTGCGCTGGGTGAACTGGCCGACGTCCTCGGCCTGAAGCCGGCCCCGGTCTCGGACACCGACGTGTCCCGGGCCCGGGAGAAGGCGGCCCAGATCGAGGCGCAGATGGCGGGCGCGATCCCGTTCCGTGCGGCCCGCCCGGCAGAGCTCGTGTGGCTGGTGCAGCACGCGCTGCACCGCGGGCTGCGTGAGCCGCTGCTGAGCGAGGCCTCCTCGAGCGAGTTGTACGCGAGCCGGGTGCGCGGCGGGCAGCTGGTCTCGCCGAGCTACGCCGACCTCGGGCAGGTCCGCCTGGAGGAGGGCGGCACCCCGCCCGGCGGCAAGAGCAAGAAGCCGTCGGCCGGTTGGCGGTCGCTGCTGGCGCCGCGCACCGGGGCCGGGGCGTTGACGGCGCGGCAGTGGTGGAAGGAGGCGACGTCGCCGCTCCAGCGCCGCTGGCTTCAGGTCGAGACCCCGGACGGCACCGGCTACCAGGCGCACCTGGTGCTCGCCGAAGCGCCGCCCGCCGTGTCCACGCAGGCCGCCGACCTGTTCGCGCAGCTGGAGGCGTTGGACTTTCCCGTCGACTTCACCGTCAGCCTGAACCTGGTGGCGGCCTCCGATGCCCGCAGCAAGATCCAGCGCAAGCGCACCGAACTATCCGATCAGGTCGACCAGTACGACGCACAGCCCACCGGGCTGCCGTCATCGATCCCCGAGGCGGCCCGCGACCTGCGCGAGATGGACTCCCGGCTGGCGCGCACCTCCGCCGAGGTAGAGGTGCAGTCGGTGACCGTGCTGAGCGTGTGGGGGCCGACCAGCGAGCTGTGCGATGCGCGGGCCCGCGCGCTCGAGAAGCTTTTGGCGGGCGTCGACTACCGGGTGCTGCGGCCCGTCGGGCTGCAGCAGGAGCTGTTCGGCCTCGGACTGCCCGGCAGTGTCCGCCCGTACGCGCTGCGGGAGTTCACGCAGCATCAGGTCGCCGAGGACTGGGCGATGTCGGGGGCGTTCACCCGCAGCGAGGTCGGCGACCCGACCGGGATACTGCTCGGCTCGGACCTGGACTCCGGCACCACCCGCCCCGTGATGATCAACGTGGCGGATGCGCCGAAGCGGGATGCCTCCGCCTCGCTGGCCGTGGTCGGGGATCTCGGCGGCGGCAAGAGCGTGCTGCAGAAGTCGGTGCAGTCCGCGGTCGTGGACCGCGGGGCGCGGGCCATCTGCATCGACCGCACCCCGGTGCGGGAATGGGCGCACTTCGCGACCGGCTCCGCGCCGGGCCGCTGCCAGGTCATCGACGCCGCGCAGGCCGAACTGTCCATCGACCCGCTGCGCCTGTTCCCAGGGCCGCAGGGACGCCAGTACGCGCTCAACTACCTGACCCTGCAGCTGGGCATCGGTGCGATGAGCATCCAGGGCGAGGTCCTGCACCGGGCGGTCGAGCAGGCCGCCGACCTGCCGGACGCCTCCATGGCGAAGGTGATCGAGCTGCTGGGGCAGACCGCGACGGCGGGCAGCGGGAAGCGTGCGGACGCCGCGGAGTCGGTGGCGGGCATGCTCCGGCTGGTCACCTCCAACCCGCTGTCCGCGATGGTGTTCGACCCCACGCTGCCGGTGGCCCGCCTGGACGGCTCGTCGACCGCCGACCTGATCGTGATCACGACGGCGGGGCTGACGCTGCCGCCGCGGGCCGCGTTCGAGAACCCGGAGATCCTGCACCAGCAGCCGCTGGAGGCGCTGATCGGGCGGGCGGTGCTGTATCTGATCGCGGCGATGGCCCGCCAGGCCGCGTTCGCCGACCCATCGAAGTTCTGCGCGGTGGTCACCGACGAGCTGTACTGGCTGACCAGTTCCGCCGAGGGCACCGCGCTGGTCCACGAGATCCTGCACGACGGCCGCAAGCACAACGCGGGCCTGTTCGCCGGCTCCCACGACGAGCGGGAGCTCGGGCCCGACCGCGGCCTGTTCGCGTACAAGGCCCTCGCCCGCACCGCCGACCGTGACCGCGCCCGCCGCGGGTTGGGCTTCATCGGTCTGGACGGCGGCGACGAGGACCTGGTGCGGATGGTCACCACGAACCTCTCCCCCGTCGGGGTCGCCGAGCGGGCCGGTGAACTCCTGCTGACCTGCCCGCGGCAGAACACCGGCCGCGTCAAGGTCCACATCCCCACCGTGCCCCGCATCGCCGACCACATCCGCACCACCCCGGGCGGGAGCGGCGAGGCCGCCGGGCCCCGCGCGAAGACCGCCGCATGACGCCCGCTGCGCAAAAGCCCGCCGGATGCGCAGTCGCCTGCGCGGGAGGCTGCGCACCGGGGTGCGCAGTGCTGCGCAGTCAGCGTCCGGGCAGGTCAGCGGACCGGTACGGGCCAGGCACGCAGGGCGTACCGGTGGGCGTACCGGCCCATCGTGACCAAGGTGCAACCGCCGCCCCCGGTGATCGGTACGCGGACCGGTACGCCCCGGCGGGTTTCGTCATGGCAGCACCTGCTCCCCCTCTTCCTGGAGATCACTGATGCCTGCACCCACGATCCACCGGCTGCGCCGCGTCGCCGCCTGGACCACCGTGGGCACGGTCCTGGCGCTGCTGCTCACCGCGCTCGTCCTGGTGATCGCGGCGCCGAGCGTGCCGTCGCCGTGGTGGCCCAAGACCGGCGCGGCCTTCGCCGCCACGCCCGCGCCGCCGGCGGATGCCGCGCACCGCGAGATGGCGGACGCGGCCGCGTGCGACGCGATCGTGGGGCCGGCCCACCGCTACTGCCTGGGCGCGCCCCGCGCCGACGTGCCCGTCCAGGGCCGCTTCACCGCCGCTGACGCGTGGCCGCTCGCGGCCGCCGCCGCGGGCCTGACCGCCCTGCACGTGGCCACGCGCCGCCGGGGGCAGCGGTGATGCGCCGCCTGGACCGCGGCACGCTGCGCTCCGCCGCCTTCGTCCTGCTGCTGCTGTGCGTGTTCCTGACCGTCAACACCTCCGTCGCCTACGGGGCGACCAGCAGCTCGGGCGGCGGGCTGCTGTCCCCGCTGGAGCTGTCCACCTCCGAGGGCGTCTCGCTGAAGGGCTACACACTCGGCTCCCAGCCCGACAGCGCGTTCTCCCTGCCGGCGGCCGTGCAGGGCATGGTGATGAGCGGCCTGTTCACCGTCGTCCAGGTCCTGGTCGGTCTGGCGTGCTGGGCCATCGAGGTCGCCTACCGGTTCCCGCTGCTGAAGATCCTCACCGAGCCGGCCCAGCACCTCTCGGACGTCTACACGGACATCGTCGTCGACGACCTCGGGCTCAAGGCGCTGCTGCTGACGCTCGCGTTCGCGTTCGGTCTGCTGCTCCTGGTGCGCGGCAAGGCCGCCAAGGGGCTCGGCGAGATCGCGCTGACCCTGGTGATCGGTGCGCTCGCGGCGTCGGTGTTCGTCACCCCCAACTTCCTGCTCGGCAAGGACGGTCCGCTGCGCCAGGCGCAGTCGGCTGCCACCGAGGTCGCGCAGAAGACGGTCAGCTCGTACTCCTGGGGCGGCAACCTCGCCTCCGACGATCCGTGCAAGGGGATGTCCGGGCAGGCGCTGACCAAGTGCTTCGGGCTGCAGGACGCCACCACCCCGGACTCCGAGAAGATCGCCAAGCCGATCCAGGACGCGGTGACCAACGCGACGGTCGTCAAGCCGTACATGCTGCTGCAGTACGGGCGGATCCTCGACCCGGGCAAGTCCTCCGACCGCAAGGCGTACGCCGCGCACCTGAAGTGGGTCACCGGCGGGTACGCGCCCAAGCCGGTCGGCGACGGCACCTGCGCGTCAGTGGCCGACGAGGCGAAGGAGTATTGCGCCGAGCACGGGCAGAAGAAGACCGCCGAGGAGTTCTGCAAGGAAGTTCGGGGCCGCGCCAACGCCTACTGCAAGCGCAACTACGGCGAGTCCGGCGTCCCGGGCATGGACGAGGACGAGCTGCCGAAGATGACGGCGGGCGACGCGCTGCTGGATCTGTCCACCCGGCCCATCACCTCGTCCGAGGACCAGCAGTTCGCCGCGTTCTTGAAGGATCTGAAGAAGGCGGGTCCGGTCGGTAAGTCGGCGGCCGCATACGCGGCCGAGCCGTCCTGGTGGCGTGTCTCCGCGGTCCTGCTGGTGTTCATCGCCGCGCTGCTGATCTGCGCGCTGCTGCTGTCGGCGTCCCTGGTGCTGCTCGCCATCCCGGGCGTGTGCTCGGGCGCGGCCGCTGCGGGCGGCGTGTGCTTCGTGTGGGGCATGCTGCCCGGTCCCAGCCGTGCCGCGGTGTGGAAGTGGCTGGGGCTGTTCGGGATTGCGATGGCCGCGGTCCTCGCGATCGCCGCGTTCATCCCGGCGGTCGGCATCACGATGGACGTCGTCTTGACCGACGGCCCCAAGCTGATGGCCGAACGGCTGCTGCTGCTCGACGTGCTGGCCCTGGTCGGGCTCGCGTTCCACCGCCGTCTCCTCGCGGTGATCACCTCGTTCACGCAGCGGCTCACGCTGCGGATGCGGTACGCGCAGATCGGCGGCAGTCACATGGCCGGTGACTCGCAGCTCGGTGCGGCGATCGCGATGAGCAGTGCCGGCGCGGGGGGTGCGCTGGTGGGCGGCGGGTCGCTGCGCGGCCGCGGGGCCACCGGGCTCGGCACCGGCGGTCTCCTCAAGGGGGTGTTCGGCGGGTTCACCGACGGGACCGGGATGCCCGGCGATCCGGGGCGGCTGCTGGCGGATGCGAACGCGGAGGCCTCCCGTGGCCTGGCGCCGATCGGCGCGGCCGTCGCGACGGCGGGGCTCGCGGCGTCCGGCGCTTACTCGCTGCTGGTCGGCAAGCATCCCGGTGACGACAAGCTCTCCGCGCTGCGCAAGCCGGTCGCCGACGGCGACGACCCGAACGCCGCCCACACGCAGGGCGGGCCCGGCGGAACGGGCGGGCCCGGCGGCTCCGGGGGCCGGATCGGCCCGAACGCGCCCGCCGGCGGCAGCCCGGAGCGGGGCCGCAACGAGGACGGCGAGATCGTCGACCCGCAGACCGGGGAGGTGCTGCACGACCAGAAGAGCGACCGCACGCTGCTGGCCACCCGCGCGCACAACCGGCTGGTGCGGCTGCGCGGTTACCGCATCGCCCACCAGGGCGGGCGGATGCTGTACGGGGCGAGCGCCGGACTGCCCAGGACCGTGCACGGCGCACGAGCGGGCACCTCGAAGGCGACGCACGACGCGCGGCAGCAGCTGCGGGTGTGGTCGAGCAGCTGGCGCGAGGACGGCCGGGCCTGGGGCAGCATGCTGCAGAGCGCGGTGCAGCCCGGTCCCAGCAGCCGGCGCATCCCCACCGCAGCAGCAGGGCAGCGCCCCACCGGCGCCTCCCCCGCTGCGCGTACGGGCGGCTCCGGCCCGGGTGGCGGTGCGTGGCCGCAGCCGGGCAGCGCCACCGCGCAGTTGTCCTGGCAGCGCTCGGTGGGTCCGCGCAATCCGGGGTTCGTGACGGCGCCGCCCCGTGCCGAACGCCCCTCCCCCGAAGCGGTGTCCGGCGCCGAGGCGCCCACGCCGCGTCCGGATGGGCGCCGCGTGGCGCCGGTGCGGCCGCGTCCGAAGCCGAGCTCTCCGGCCGGAGCCTCCAGCTCCGCGAAGGAGCAGGCCGCAGAGATGTTCCGGCGCATCACCAAGAACTCCGCGCCGCGGCGCGAGGAGGGCGACGGTGATCAGTCGTGAGTAGCAGGGTGCGGGTGCGGCCTGTACGCCGGCGCCTCAAGTGGGCCGTGGTCATCGGCGTGTTGCTGGCCGCTCTGGTGTGCTGCACGGCTCCGCTGTCCGGGGCTCTGGGCAACCTCGCGGTGCTGTCGCAGCAGCAGGGATCCCAGGACGTGGGGCTGGCCGGGGCGGGCAGCAGCGCGGACATTCCGCCGCGCATGCTCGCCGCCTACAAGAAGGCCGCGAGCAAGGTCCGGCGGATCGTGCCGAAGTGCAAGGGCATGGCCTGGCCGGTGCTGGCCGGGATCGCGAAGGTCGAGTCGAACCATGCCGCCGGCCGCACCGTCTCCTCGAGCGGGGACATCCGGCCGCGGATCTACGGTGTCCTCCTCAACGGCTCCGGTGCCGGCGGCAACACGAGCGTGTTCACGGACACCGACGGCGGCCGGTGGGACGGCACCGCCGCCGGTGAACGGGCGGTCGGGCCCTTCCAGTTCATGCCCGCCACCTGGGAATCGACCGGACAGGACGGCAACGGCGATGACGTGCGCGACCCGCACAACGCCGACGATGCCGCGCTCGGCGCCGCCGCCTACCTGTGCGGGCGCGGCCGCGACCTGACCAAGGACAGCCAGCTGCGCGCGGCGGTCTTCCAGTACAACCACAGCAGCGAGTACGTCGCCAACGTCACCGGGTGGATCAGCCAGTACGCGGCGGCCGCCACAGGATCCAAGGGCGCCACCGGCAAGGTGCGCACGGTTATTGAGGCGGCGATGTCCCAGCGCGGCGAGCGCTACTCGTGGGGCGGCGGAGGCGCGGCCGGGAAGTCCACGGGGTCCTGCTGCTCGCCGGGCGGCAGCGACGGCACCCACATCAACGGGTTCGACTGCTCGGGGCTGACGGCGTACGCGTTCGCGCGGGCCGGGATCAGTCTGCCGCGTACGGCGGCCGCGCAGGCCTCGCGCGGCAAGCGGATCCCGGCGTCGGCGGGACAGCGGGCGCTGAAGCCGGGCGACTTGGTGTTCTTCGGCTACGCGCCGGGGCGGGACTCGACGATCTACCACGTCGGGATCTACCTGGGCGGCGGGCAGATGATCAATGCGGCGCGGCCGGGGACGGTCGTGCGCACCGACCCCGTGGACGCGATGTCCGGCTATGCGGGAGGGGCGCGGCTGCTGTGAACTCATCCTTTTCTCCTGCCGAGCGGCGCCGCGGGCCGTGGCTGCTGATGGCCTTGACCGTTCTGCTCGCAGCGCTGGGGATCGGGCTCCTCCAGGCCACCGGCCCCTCCCCCGCTCCGTCGGTCGGAGCCGACCAACCGCGCCCGCACACCGCCTCGCCCCGCACCGCGTCCGCGTCCGCGGCCGGGCGGTCGACCACCTCTCCCGCGCCGCAGGACGCCGTACGCGGCACGGCGTCGGCCTCCCCATCCGGGCGGGAGAGCGAGTTGCCGCCGCGCGGCGAGGGACGCGCGGGCGACAAGGCCATTCAGCAGGTCCTGGAGAAGGCGTGGCCGGCCGATCTGCCCACAGGGCAGGCCAAGACGCTGCTTGCGGCGGGCCGCCGAGTGCTGATCGCGGATGCGACCGGGGTCGGGCAGGACGCCTTCCCCACCGCGTTCCCCGACGCAGGAGGCGGCGTCGTGGCGCCGGCCTTCACCCGCGTCCGCGTCCAGGCCGCGATCGCCCGCCAGGACGGCAGCCGTCCGGGACGGGCCGTGGTGCACCTGGTGTGGGCCGGAGCCGACCGGGGCGGCACCTACACCGACGGCCGCATCACCGACATCCGATTCCGACACGAACAAGGAGACAGCGCATGGCAGCCGCAGCCCCCCATCACCCGATGACCGCCGCCTTCGGCATGCCCGACATCGTCTTCGGCCTCGGGCACAGCCTGTGGTGGCTGGTCGAGCACTGGTACGTGCCGCTCGCCGTCGCGGTGACCGCCGCCGTCGTCTGGGAGCTGGCGATCGACAAGCTGGCGGCGAAGGCCTCGGCGGAGCGCTGCCACCTCACCCTTCAGCCCGCCGCCTACTTCGCACCGGACCCCGAGCGCGTCATGCGGCAGGGCCTGGACCTGCTGCACGCCGCGAACGCCCTGCCGTGGTGGGCGCCCAAGCGCACGCGTTCCGTGCGGGTGCGGCTGCGCTCGGACGAGGACCACCCGCTCTCCTACCACCTGGAGGGGCCGCCCGGCGCCGAGAAGTTCCTGTCCACCAGCTCCTTCGGGCAGGCCGTCACCATTACGACGCCCGGCCCCGACACGGAAGTGCCGGACGACCGGCGCGACTTCGAGGTGCGCGGCGAGATGGTGCTGCACGGCAACCCGGCCGCCTACCTGCGTGAGGTGCCGCTGGAGCCGGACCCGCTGCAGCCGCTCGTGGACGCGCTCACCTCGCTGCGCACCGACCTCGGTGACCTCGTCGAGGTGTGCGTAGACCTGCAGATCGCGCCCAGGTTGTCGCTGCGCATGCAGCGCATGCAGGCCCTGCAGCGGGCTCGCGGCGGCGAGCAGAAGGAGGCGCGGGCGGCGTCGCGGTGGATGCGGCAGGACGTGGCGGCGGCCGCGGACTCGCTGCGGGCCGTCGTCCAGGGCCGCTCGTCGCAGTCGGCTCCGCTGGTGGTGCCGCAGGTGCGGCGCGTCGACCGGGCGCAGGCGCTGGGCAAGCTCGGGGAGGGCAGCACGCTGACCCGGGTGCAGATCCTGATCCGCTGCGCCTCGGATGCCGAGGGGCGGGCCCGGGCTCTGCTGTCGCAGGTTCAGGGCGCGTTCGGGGTGTTCAGCCAGGAGGCGCGGCTGTCGCCGCGCGGCTTTAGGTTCCTGGCCTGGTGGTGGGGGCCCGACTCGTGGCCGCTGAAGAAGCCGTGGCAGCGGCGGTGGGACAGCGGGCAGTGCCGGCCGCCGCGCGGGAACGTCACGGACATAAACGAGCTCGCCGGGCTGCTCAAACCGCCGACCAAGCACTGCCATCTGCCGGTGCGGCCGGGCCAGTTGCCGACGTTCGAGCACGGCAACCCGGCTCTGCTGCTGCAAGGGGCAGTCGTCGAGGCCAACGGGGACCGGCGCCTGGTTGCCACATACGAGGCGGACACCCTGTTCGAGACGGGGGTCGGCAAGGCGGGCGGCGGCAAGACGGAGCGTGCGCTGACGCAGGCGATCGCGCTGGCGCACTCGGGCGGTGGCCTGCTGTACGTGGACCCGCACCGCGATTCGTGGGAGCGGGCCGCCAAGTACCTCGCGCACCCGATGCTGATGTCGCGCATCGAGCTCATCGACCTCAACGTGCAGAGCCCCGACGCGAAGATCGGGGCGTGGAACCTGCTGGACATGCGACTGGAGCGGCCCCGGCACACGGTCGTGGCCTCGGTCGTGGACGGCCTGGCCGCGGGCATGAACTGGGACGACGCGAGCACGCCGCGCGGCCTGTCGATCCTCACCGCGTGCGTGCAGGTCCTGGCCGCCGTCAACGAGCGCGCCTGCCACGCTGATCAGCCGGAGGCGCAGGCGACCGTCTTCCACATCCGGCACCTGCTCACCGACGCGGCGTTCCGCAAGGAGGCCCTCGACGCGGCCGCGGCGATCCTCGGCGACGACGGGCTGTCCTGGTGGCGCTCCGTGTTCCCGACGCTGCCGCAGGACGCGTTCGGGATCATCCTCAACCCGCTGGCCCGCCTGTCCGAGAACCCCGTCTACCGGGCATTTCTGGGGCAGCCGGTGAGCCGGTTCGACCTGCGGCGGGCAATGGACACCCGGCGCATCGTGTGGGTGTGCACGGCCGGCAGCGGGCCCACCGACCGGCTGGTGTCCTCACTGATCGCGCACGAGCTGCTTCGGGCCGGCCGCTCGAGGCGTGACCTCGCCCCCAAGGACCGCGTCCCGTTCCGCGCCTACCTGGACGAGCTCATCACGATCGCCGGGAGCGCCCCGGAGTCCGTGGCCAGCATGTTCGAGGACCTGCGGAAGTTCGGGGTGCGGGTGCACGGCATGACGCAGGCCCTCGGCCGGCTGCCGGGCCCAGTGCGGGATGCGCTGCTGCAGAACTCGTCCTCGCTGGCGACCACGACCGGTGCCCGCAAGGTCATCTCCGCGATCACCGGCGAGTGGGCCGACAACCCGGCCCCCGAGCAGGTCACCGCGCTCCCCCGCTTCCAGCACTACGCCAGCTTCACCGTCGACGGCCAACGTGTCGGCCCGATCCGCCTGCACGGCCTGCACCTGGACGACGACTTCAAGGACCTCGCCCACCCCAAGGCCGTGCCCGCGCTGGTCAACCGCGCCAACAAGTCGACCGACAGCCGCCCGCTCGCCGAGCAGTCCCAGACCGCCAGCGAGCAGGCCGGACGGGTGCGCGCCTTCCTGGCCACCCTCACCGACGGCTCCGTCTCCGAAGCCGCCGGCCCCAACCTGACGAAGGGATACCGCTGATGACTGCCCGTGCCACCTCTTCCCGTACGCCGTTCGTCCCGTCCACGAGCGAGGATCTGCCGGGCCAGGTCCTCGGCATGCTCGCACAGCACCGGATGGCGACCGGCCGGCAGCTCCAGCACGTCCTGCTGCAGAGGCGCAGCCGCCGCGAGGGGCTGTCGCGCACGCTCACCCAGCTGCGCGGCGATGGGCTCGTCGACTACGTCACGCTGCCCGCTTCGAACAACACCCGCGCATGGTTCCTCACCGAGGAAGGCGCGAGCCTCACCCGGCATCTGCCGCAGATGCAGGACCGGCCGCCCTACCCGATCACCTCGTCCAGCGCCGCGTCCCTGCGCACCGCCCACACCCTGACCGTGGTTCGCACCCATGCCGTGTTCGCGGCCACTGCCGCCAGCCGCGGCGACGAGCACGGGCCGTGGGACTGGACTCCCGAGGTCGCGCACAGCGTGGGCGACGGCGAGCGGGTGATCGCCGACGCACTCATGTACTACACGCACACGGCTCCGTCCGGGGAGCGTGTCAAGTACCGAGCCTTCGTCGAAGTCGACCGGGCCACCATGAGCAGCGAGCGTCTCGCCTCCAAACTCATCGACTACGCCCGGTTTCACCTGTACGAGCCGCAGCCCGTCGGCGGCCGCCGTTCCCGGGCTGAGGCGCTCGGCGGACCGGCGTGGCTGCGCTGGTATCCCTCGTTCCCCCGGATCCTGTTCGTGCTCACGGGGGCGGGGCCCCGGGCCTTGGCCCACCGCATCGATGATCTGCGGGACATGGTGCGCGAGCACCCGACCGTCTCAGCGATGGCCCGGAGGGTGGCGCTGGGCGCGGCGGTGTTGGAGGACCTCGAGACGCTGGGCGCGGACGCTCCGGTGTGGCACTGCCTGCGTGGGGGTGGCGAGCCGAAGCCGTGGACCGAGCTGTAGTGCAGCGCTGGTGCCGAGCGAGCAGTGGGCGCTGTGCCCCTACGTTGGCGTGTCCGGTCAGGTGCTGTCGGCCTCGCCGTTCTCAGCCTCTGCAGGCGCCGTCATGGCCTGCAGGCCTGCAATGCGCTCCTGCGATTCGATCTTGAGCCTTTGCGTCTGGGCTTCCAGTTCGTTCTTCTGGCGCTGCGTGGTGGCTTCGATCTTCGCCTTGACGATGCTGGCGGCAGCAGTGAACGAGGCGGCGACGGCGCCACCCGCCAGGATTTCGTTCAGAAGGTCTGGGATGGCCTGGCGGGTCAGTGCCGAGTTGGCGTCCTCGACCGGCTTGGGTCTCCCGGTGAGAATCGGCAGGTTGGGATCGCGCGAGCTGGGGAGAAGGGACTCCTCGAGCGCTACCCTCCTGCGCAGCTCGTCAAGGACATGCCTCAAGACATCGAAGAATTCGGTAAGGACCTCCACGCCCGGGCCGCCCTCGTGGAGGACTTGCGCTACAGAGGGCGCCGCGGGAGCCCAGGCACCTCGCGCTGTCTCCTTCAGCGCCGCCTTCACCACCTCATTTCGGGGGAGGTCATCGGCCTGCCGCATCGCGACTTCCAGCAGGGCCTCGACGATGAGTCGCTCCGTTGGGGTGCGGGGTGCGTGTTCGTCCATCACCAACACAGTCTGTTCGAAACGCCCGTTGCTGACGCTCGTGTTGCCGAACTCCGTCCGTACGTCTGCCTGACTTCGCTGTCGCAGAGAGGAGGGAACTTGTCGACATCGTTGACCTGTTGTGACCGGATTCGCACCAACTTGTGTATGGGGCTGGAGGGATGGGGGTGGGCTGAGCGCCTCCAGATGCGTAACGTGTCGCTTACAGAAACGCGTATTCGCAGCTCGCAGAGGCTGTCGCCGGTCTGGCCGCACCGACCATGCGGGTGGGAGGCGGCCGGGCCCGCCTCATGTCGACGGGGAGAGTTCATGACACGAGCAGAAGACGGTGCGGTGAACGCCGTGTCCACGCAGTCGGGGGCCTGTGCCTCTGCGGGCGTCCGGCGGGGGCTGGCGGTGGCGGCCGCGGCGTCGCTGGCGTTGGTGGCCGGCTGCAGCAGTAATGACGCGAAGAGCGCCGCGCCGTCGGTGTCGTTCTCCGACTCCCCCTCGCCCAAGTCCTCGCAGGAGGTGGAGAAGGAGCGGGTCCTGGAGGCCTACCGCAGCATGTGGCAGGCCCGGAACCGTACCTACGCCAAGGCGGAGCTGGACCCGCAGCTCGAGGAGTACGCGGGCAACAAAGCCCTGTCGAACATCAAGATCACGTTGATGTACTACCAGGACCACGACATCGTGACCAAGGGCAAGCCCACGAACTCGCCCGAGGTCACGCGGGTCGACACCAAGGCGGATCCGAAGAAGGCTTGGATCACCGACTGTGTGGACGCCAGTGACTACCACGAGGTGAACTCCAAGACCGGCAAGCGGGTGGAGCAGAAGAACGCGCCGACGCGCGTGGTGTACAAGGCCACGGCGATCGCTTCGTCGGCCGACAAGTGGACCATCTGGACCTCGGACATCGACCGGGGCGCGAAGTGCTGAGCCGTCGGCGGGCCGGTGTTCGGCCCGCCGCGGCGGCGGTCCTGGTGCTGACGCTGGGCTTCCTGGCCCAGGGCGTCGCCGTCGCGGACGGCAAGCCCGGTGGCGGGGGCGTCGACTGCCCGCCGGACCGGATCAGCTGTGACGTGACGGCGACCGGCCCCGAGGAGAGCAAGGAGCACGCCCCGGCGCATGCGGGCAAGCCCGCGGGCGGGAAGCCGTCGTGTTCGATCGACGGCGAGAAGGTGCCGTGCTCGCGGCCCGGGATGGGCAACTTCAATGCGGCCGACAGCTGCTACTGGGAGCCGACGGAGCCGAGCGCGAAGTCGGCGAAGCTCGCCACGGGGCTGCCCGAGGACTGGAAGCCGGGTGACAAGGGCGCCTTCTACAACGTGTCCTGTCCGGGTGATCCGCTGCGCGGTGGGCTGACGTTCGCGGAGGAGGCCCCGGGGGCGGGTGTTGACGTTCAGCAGCTCGCCGAGGAGGCGGTCAGCAAGCTGAAGCTGACCGGTCCCGATGTCGCCAGCCCGCGGGCGACGGGGCGGTACGTGGTCGGCGTGCCGATGTGGCTGTGGGTGAACCCGTCGGCGACGACGTTCGGCCCCAACTCGGCGACCGCGTCGGCGGGCGGGGTCACGGTGACCGCGACCGCGAAGGTGTCGAAGATCGTGTGGGACATGGGCGACGGCAAGACCGCGGTCTGTCACGGGCCCGGTACCCCGTTCAAGGACACCCGCGGCGGCGCCGAGTCGCCGGACTGCGGCCACACCTACCAGCAGCCCTCCACCCACAAGGCGGGCGCGAAGTACCAGGTGTCGGCGACCTCGCACTGGAACGTGACCTGGCAGGCCAGCACCGGCCAGCAGGGGCAGATCCCCACCACGCGGGAGAGCAACGTCGCGTTCACCGTGGGCGAGTTGCAGGCCGTGGGCGACTAGCGCCCCCTCCCCCGGCACATCTTCGAGTCAGGACATGAGAGGCAAGTGTGAGTAGGACGGACGTGCCCCCGCAGACCTCGGCCGGGTCGGCCCCGACGGCCCCCGTGGCCGCTCCCCCGGCGGTGACACCGGCCAAGTGGCAGTCCCGCCGTCGGCGGCCGGGGATGCTCGCGGCCGCGGTGGCGTGCATCGCCGCGTGCGCGGTCGGCAACTACTGGTACTGGACGCAGAACGGGCAGCGGCAGCCGGTCATCGAGCTCGCCCGCGACGTGGCGGCCGGCAGCGTCATCAAGGACTCCGACCTGCGTGAGGCGTCGGTGGCGCTGGACCCGTCGATGAAGGTCGTTGGCATCCAGCAGCGCGACGAGGTCGTCGGCATGCGCGCCACCGGCACGCTGCCTGCCGGGGCGCTGCTGCACCCCGAGCAGGTCACCAAGAAGAGCCTGGTCAAGGCCGGGGAGCAGCTGGTCGGGATCGCGTTGAAGCCGGGCCAGCTGCCGGACTCGTCGATCAAGCCGGGCGACTCGGTGCAGGTGGTGTTGACCGGTGAGGACCAGGCGGCGGCCACCGGCAAGACGGCTGCGGACCCGTCGACGGTCGAGGCCCGTGTGGTGCGGGTCGGGGCGGCGCGCGAGTCGACCGGTGAGCGGGTGGTGGACGTGGCGGTCGAGCAGACGCAGGGGCCGAAGCTGGCGGCGCGGGCCGCGGCCGGTGAGGTGGCGCTGGCGGTCGATGGGGCGGGCGGCTGATGGCGGTCATCGCGCTGGCCGGGCTGCCCGGCGCTCCCGGGGTGACGACCAGTGCCCTGGCCCTGCACCGGTGTTGGCCGCTGGAGGACGGCCGGTCGGTGCTGCTCGCCGAGTGCGACCCGGACGGCGGTGCGGTCCTCGCCGGGGCCTTGGGCGGGAGCCTGGCGGCGGATGTGAGCCTTCGGAATCTGGCGGTGTCGCTGCGCGGTGAGCAGTCGCTGCGCGAGGCGTTCTGGACGCAGTTGTTGCGGCTGTCGCACGACGGGTGGGGCACGGACGGGCGGCGGGTGCTGCTGCCGGGGCTGACGGAGCCGTCGCAGGCGCCGAGCCTGGCCCAGGAGTGGGGCGAGCTCGCCGAGACGTTCGTCGGCATCGATCAGAAGTCGCGGACCCCGCACGATGTGTTCATCGACCTGGGACGCAACGGGGTGTACGGGCCGTCGCGGATCCTGGCGCAGCGCAGTGACCTGGTGCTGCTGGTGGTGCGCGGCACGCTGCGCAGTCTGCACGCGGCCAAGAGCCGGATGGCGATGCTGCGCGCCGTGCTGGACGGCAACGCGGACCGCCCCTCCCCCGCGCTCGGTCTCTTGCTGATCACGGAGGGGCCGTACGGGATCCGGGAGGTGGAGGAGCAGATGCAGACGCGGGTGGTGGCGACGTTGCCGTACCGTCCCGCCGAGGCCGCGGTGCTGTCCGACGGGGCCGCGCAGGACCGCAAGTTCGCCAAGGGGCCGTTGATGCGGGCCGCGCAGGCGGCCTGCACGCCGCTGCGGCAGCAGGTCGCAACGCGGCGCCAGCGGCTGTACTCGCCGATGCAGCAGCGCCTGGCGGAGGTGCGCGGTGCGCGCTGAACCCGTCTACCACGGTCCTCCCCCGCCCGGCCGCCAGGCCCCGGCGCCCGTGCAGGGCGTGCAGCCGGGGTACGCGCCGGCCCCGTACACCCCGGCGGCTCCGCCGGTGCCCTCCGCGCCGCCCTCGGCTCCAGCCGCAACCCCGGCTGCGGGTCCGGTGGACTACCGCACCGCCCAAGAGATCAAGCAGAAGGTGCTGCAGCGGCTGCACGACGAGGGCAAGGGCCGCGACCCGATGGAGCCCGCGGCGAAGGAGCAGCGCGGCCGTCATCTCATCAATGAGCAGGTGGCGATCTGGGCGGACCGTGAGGGGCTGTCGACCGGCGGTGCGGTCAGCCAGGCCGTGGAGCAGGAACTGGCCTCGCTCGCCTTCGACATGTGCTTTCGTGCGGGCCGTCTGCAGCGCTACCTGGACATGGAGTCGGTCGAGGACATCTGGATCGAGGGCCACGAGCGGGTCTTCTTGAAGTACGCGGGCAAGCTCCAGCCGGTTCAGGTGGCGCGGGTCGCGGACTCCGAGGCGGAGCTCCAGGAGCTGGTGCGTGACCTGATCCGTGCCTCCGGGCAGAACGGGCGCACGTTCTCGACGCACTCCCCCGATGTGGAGCTGCGGCTGCCCGACGGGTCCCGTCTGCAGGCGCTGGGACCGGAGATCACGGGCGGGCGCACCCATGTGACGATCCGCCGCCACCGCTATCTCGACATCGACCTCGGCAAGCTGGTGAAGCTGGGGACGGTGCCGGAGGAGGCCGGCGATCTGCTGGCGGCGGCGGTGCGCGGCCGGTTGAACATCATGGTGGCCGGGGAGCAGGCGTCGGGGAAGACGACGCTGCTGCGTGCGCTGATCAAGGAGATCCCGCGGGAGCAGCGGTTCGGCACGATCGAGACGACGTTCGAGGGGCTGGCCGATCCGGCATGGCACGAGCACGTGGTGCCGATGGAGACACGGTTTTCCAACGGGGAACGGATCGGGCCGAACAGCGCGGCCGCGGGCGAGATCACGTTGATGGATCTGATGCTGCGGGCCAAGCGCATGAGTTTGACGCGGACCATCGTCGGTGAGGTCCGCGGCCCGGAGGTCACGGCGATGATGCAGGCGATGACCAGTGACCGGCCCGGCAACATGTGCACGATCCACGCCAGTGAGCCGGCCGCCGTGTTCGACCGGATCGCCGAGCTGTATCTGCTGGCGCAGTCCAACTTCACGCCGGAGCTGGCCTACCGGCAGATCGCCAACGGCCTGCACCTGGTGGCGTTCTTGTCGGTAGACGACTCCACCGAGGTGCCGCGCCGCTACCTGTCGCACATCTGGGAGATCACCGGGGTCGGGCACGACGGGCGACCGATGTACAACGAGATCTTCGGCCCAGGTGACGGGTTCGACGGGCCGGCCGTGCCCAAGGGTGCGCTGAGCGAGCGCAAGCGGCGCCGTCTGGAGCGGGCCGGGATGACCGCGAGCCTGCTGTCGCCGCAGGCCATGGCCTACGCCAACGGGGGGCCGATGTGATCAGTTCATTGTGGTGGGTAGCCAACGGCGCGCTGCTGGGGGCCGGTCTGGTGCTGGCGGTCGCCGGGATCGCAGGCACCACGCAGCCGAAGAAGCCGCTGCCGTGGCAGGGCGAGAAGGGCACGCTGGCGCGCCGGTTCGCCGCGCAGCGCCGGATGCTGCTGGCCGTCGCCGCGGTGGCCGGTCTGCTGGTGTGGCTGGTCACCGGGATGGTGATGGCCGGGGTGCTGGTCGCCGCGGCGATCGCGGGCGGGCCGTGGCTGCTGTCCGGGCCTGCGCAGACGAAGGCGCAGATCGAGCGGCGGGATGCGCTGGCCGAGTGGGCGCAGCGCCTCTCGGAGATGGTCCGGCTGGGCAACGCGCTGGAGAAGGCGCTGATCGCCTCGCGCAAGCATGCGCCGGCTCCGCTCGCCGAGGAGGTCGCGGAGCTCGCCGACAAGGTGCAGGCGCAGTGGCCCACGCACGAGGCGCTGGCGGACTTCGCGCGCGGCTTCGGTGACGTCACCGGCGACAAGGTGTGTTCGGCGCTGATGCTCGCGGCCCGCGATCCGGGGCCCGGGCTGGCGCAGGCGATGGAGGACCTCGCCGCCTCGGTACGTGAGGAGGTCAAGATGCGTCAGGGCATCGAGGCCGACCGGCAGAAGACCCGCACCACGGTGCGCACCCTGACGCTGATCACTCTGGGGATCGTGGCGCTCGGGTTCACGGTGCCGCAGTACACGGGCGTGTACGCCACGCTCATGGGGCAGTTGGTGCTGGCGATGCTGGCGGCCGGGTTCGTGGCGACGCTGGTGTGGGTGCGCCGTCTGGCCACGCGCGGGCACACGCCGCGGGTGCTGGTGCCCGATCCGCGCAGCCCGGTGAAGATGCCCGAGCGCCCTGACGCGGTGGTCGGCTCGGACGGGTGGGGGTCGCTGTGAACACGCTGACGACGGTCGTGTTGTGCGGCGGGATCGGCGGGGCCGGGCTGGCGCTGCTCGTCAACGAGCTGCTGCCGGCGGCCCCGAAGCTGGGTCCGGCGCTGGAGCGCCTGAACCCCGAGCCCGCACCTTTGCGGCGTGAGCGCGCAGTGGAGCCGAGCGCGCAGGCCCAGTTGGGCCGGTGGCTGGTGAAGAAGCTGCCCATCACGCTGCCGCGCCGCGAGCTCGACCTGCTGGGGCAGAGCGCCGAGGAGTTCTTGCTGAACAAGGCGCTGCTGGTGCTGCTCGGCCTGTTCGCGCCGTCCCTGTTCATGCTGGCGTGGGTGCTGATCGGGATCCAGGTGCCGTTGTATGTGCCCGGCGTGGTGGGTGTGGTGCTCGCCGCGGCGTTCTGGTTCGTTCCCGATCTCACCCTGCGCCGGGACGCGGGGCGGGCGCGCGCCGAGTGCGCGCACGGCATCGCCGTGTATCTGGAGCTGGTGGCGCTGCGCCTGGCCGCCGGGATCGCGGTGGAGACCGCGCTGGAGCAGGCCGCCGACGTCGGCGGCCGCGGCTGGGTGTTCACCCGGATCCGGGAGACGCTGCTGCGGGCGCGGGTGGAGCGCACCTCGCAGTGGGCGGCGCTCAAGGAGCTCGGCGACCGCCTCGAGGTGGCCGTGCTCTCCGACGTCGCGGACTTCGTGCAGATGTCCTCCCAGGAGGGCGCCTCGATCTACGACACGGTCCGCCACCGGGCCAAGTCGCTGCGCACCGAGCAGCTCAACGCCGAGGCCGCCGAAGCCAACGCGGACACCGAGAAGATGCAGGCCCCGCAGGCGGTCCTGTGTGTCCTGGTCATGGCGGCCATGAGCTTTCCCGCCGTCATCAACGCCTTTACTCAGACCTCCTGAAAGGAGACCCCCCGTGTCCGACCTGTTCTTGAAGGCGAGCATGCGGCTCGCCCAGATTCCCGCTTTCGTGGGCCGGCGTCTCGCCGAGGCCCGCGAGGAGATCGACGAGCGCGGCGACCGCGGCGACAACCCGGTCGTCACGGTGATCCTGTGGGTGGCCGGGATCGGGATCGCGGTGACGATCGTGGCGTCGCTGGTCATGCTCGGCAACCGGGCCAGCAGCAAGGTCGACAACGTGGACCTCGGCGGCTGACCTGTGCGCAGCCTGACCGACGACCGGGGCTCGTCGCCCATTCAGGCCGCCGTGCTGTTCCCGGTCGTCATCCTCATCACGTTCGTCCTCATCCAGGGGGTGCTGTGGGCGTACGCACGCAACATCGCGTACACGGCGGCGCGTTCGGGGGTGGCGGCCGGCCGCATCTACGAGGCCTCCCCCGCCGACGGGGCCGCGCGCGCCCGCACCGCGCTGAAGGACCTGGCGGGCAACATGCTCACCGACACGCAGGTGAGCACGGCGGGCAGCGGACCGGACACGATGCGGGTCCACGTGAGTGGTCAGGCGCTGACGATGCTGCCGGGCTTCCATCTGACGGTGCGGGCCACCATGACCGGTCCGATCGAGCACTGGACCGTCCAGGGGGACACGTGAGCACGGGGAACGGGGGCCGCCGCCGCGGGATGCCGTGGTGGCGGGAGGACCTAGGGAACGCCGCGATCGAGGCGGCGATCACGGTGCCGGTACTGATCGTGCTGGTGCTGGTGCTCATCGCCGGGGCCCGGCTGTCGCTGGCCGGGCAGAAGACGGACGCGGCCGCGCAGGCCGCCGCTCGGGCGGCCTCCCTCGAGCGCACCCCCGGGCAGGGGCAGGACGCCGCCCACGCGGCGGCCCTGCAGGCGCTGTCCGGGGAACAGCAGGCCTGTTCCAGCATCGACGTTTCCGCCGACACCTCGGGCCTGGCCGTCCCGGTCGGGCAGGTCTCCGCGGTGACCGTGACGGTGGCCTGCCGGGTCCCGGTCGGCGACCTCATCCTGATCGGCGGCGGGCCCGGGGTGCGCACCGTCACCTCCCAGTTCACGTCCGTGGTCGACGCGTTCCGGGGCCGCTCATGACCGGCAACCGGGAGCGCGGGCGCGGCTGGTGGGACCGCTACCGGTTCGACGACCGGGGCGGGGTCAGCGTCTTCGTCGCCATCATCACCGGCCCGCTGATCCTGATCGCGGGGCTGCTGACCGTGGACGCGTTCGGTGCGCTGCGCGCGCGGGAGAACGCGGACGCGCTGGCGATCGAGGCCGCCCGCGCCGCCCAGCAGGCCATCGACCTGGACGCGGCGATCCCCGCGAAGGGCATCCGCGTCGACCCGGGCGCGGCGACCGCGGCCGCCCGCACCTACCTGGCCCGCGCCGGCGCGCACGGCAGCGTGGCCATCACCGGCTCCGGGCGGCGCATCACGGTCACCGTGAGCGGCTCCTACCGGGGCCTGTTCTACCCGCGCACCTACACCCACCACGTGACCAGCAGCGCCACCCTGTTGTACGGAACGACTCGGCCCGAGGACGGCGAGAACTGATGAACCGCTCCCCCGCCCCCACTCCCCCAGCCGCCCGGCCGTCGCGCGCGGCCGCTGTCGGGCGCGCGCTCGGTGCCCTGCTGGCTCTGGCCGTCACCGTCGGGGTTCTGCCGTGGCTGCTGTGGCAGGCCACGAGCGCGCTCGCGCCGGGCGGCTGGGAGGCGCTGCAGCACCTGTTCACCCGTCAGGACACCGGCAGCGTCGCCCTGCTGGCCATCTGCGTGATCGGTTGGCTGGCGTGGGGCTCGTTCGTGGTGTCGCTGCTGGTGGAGGTGCCCGCGCAGCTGCGCGGGGTGCGCGCCCCGCGTCTGCCCGGCCTGCAGGTCAGCCAGCGGGCGGCCGCGGTCCTCGTCGGGTCGCTGCTCGTGTTGCTGCCCACCGGCACGGCGCTGGCGGCCTCGCCCGCCGAGGCCGCGCCCCGCACGGCCGCCTCCGTCAGCGCGAGCGCCGTGCCCGGCGACGTCCATGAGGTGCCCGCCGCCCGGCAGGCGGCCGCCGATGCACCGCAGGAGGCGGAGCGCGAGGAGGGCGGCCGGGGCACGTACACGGTGCGCTCCACGCGCCCGGCGGAGAGCCTGTGGTCGATCGCCGAGCAGCTGTACGGCGACGGCGAGAAGTACACGCTCATCGCGGACGCCAACGAGGGCCAGGTCATGGTGGATGGCCGTGTCTTTCGTGCGGATGCGCCGATCCAGCCGGGCTGGGTGCTCACGCTGCCCTCCGGCGTCGCGCAAGGGGGCGGCGGGGGCGGCCTGCACACGCAGTCGGCCGGCTCGCGCGAGGAGGTGCGCGAGCACACGGTGGCCGGCGGCGAGTCGCTGTCGTCGATCGCCCGGGACGAGACCGGGGACGCCTCGAACTGGCCCGACCTGTATAAGGAGTCGCGCGGCGACGAGCAGCCCGGCGGGCTGCCCCGCATCACCGACCCGGACCAGATCTTCCCGGGGCAGCGGATCACGGTGCCCGCCGTGGGCACCTCGGAGCAGGACCGGCCCGCACACGACGCGCCCACGACGCCCAAGGCGCCGAAGGACCAGGACAAGGACCGGGACGAGGATCGCGCGGGCGGCGGCACGGACCGGCAGGGCCAGCACGATCCCGGCGCCGGGCACGAGCGGGCCGACGACGACACGCGCGCGGGCACGTCAGGCGGCACGAACGACCGTGAACAGGCGGCCGGTTCGGCGGCCCCGCATGCCACGCCCACGCCCTCTCAGCGGCCCGCTCCCCCGGCGAGCGAGCAGCCCGCGCAGGAGACGCCGGCGTCGCCGTCGGCGAGCACGCCCGCCCCGCAGCACACCCAGCCCCCGGCCCCCGAGCGGGACAGCGGGCGGCAGGCCCCCGTCGCGGATGACGCGGCCGGGCAGGAGCAGGACTCGATGGTGTCGGCGCGGACCGCGGTGGGGGCGGCGGCCCTGCTGGCGGCCGCGCTCACCGGAACGCTCGCCGTGCGACGGCTGCGGCAGGCCAGGCGCCGCAAGCCCGGCCAGACGCTGCCCGAGGCCGCCCCGGCGGACCAGGAGGCGCTGCTGGAGCAGACGGCCGGGGACGGCGGCGACGGCGTGCACCGCCTGGCCGCCGCGCTGGCGGCCCTCGCCGACGGCGAGGCCACTCCCCCACCGCTGCGGGCCGCGCGCATCACCCTGGACGGTGTCGAGGTGCTGCCCGAAGACGTACAGGCGCCGCCGCAGGCGCCGTTCACCACCTCGAGGGCGGGCTGGTGGCACCTGCCCGACACCGCCCCGCTTCCGGCCCACGACCCGCAGGTGATGCCGTACCCGGCGATGGCCACTCTCGGCACCGACCCGGCCGGCAGCCTGGTCCTGGCCCATCTGCCCGGGCTCAGCGTGCTGCTGGTCGACGGCAGCCCGGAGCAGCGCGCCGAGGTCATCGCCTGCCTGGCCACCGAGCTGACCATCGGCCCCTCCGCCGACCATGTCGAGGTCATCGCCTGCGGGCTGGGGGCGATGGGCGCCGACGTCACCGCGTTCGGCGTCCAGTACCTGCCCGACCCGCGGATCGCGGCGAGCGAGTTCGCCTCCCGCGTCCTGGAGGCGCACCAGGAGCCGGCCGGCTCGGCGATGCCGTACGTGGTGCTGTGCGCGGGCGAGCTCGACAGCGACTCCGCCTGGCAGTTCGCGCAGACCCTCGACAAGGCGCGCGGCCTGGTCCCGGCCGTGCTCGTGTTGCCGGAGACCGCCGGGTCGGTGTTCCCCGACGCCGAGACCATTGACGCCGCCGTCGAGACACCGCAGCGGGTCGACGCGCTCGGCTGCGATGTCGTGCTGCAGCGTCTGGACGCCCGCTCCGTCGCCGAGCTCGCGGCCGCGTTCCGGCGCACCGCCGAGCCGCCCGAGGACGCGGAGGGCGTGTGGGAGCACGTGCCGCCGGAGGCGATCGCGCTGCCGACGCCGGCACCCGCCGTCCAGGCCGTGCCGGACACTGCCACGCAGCAGCACGCCGACGACGATGCTCCCGCATCGGAGCCCGGCGCCGCCGCCTCACAGGACGGCGGCCAGGAGGACAAGGGCGCGGACGGTTCGGTCGGCGAGGGCCCGGTGGCGTTCCAGGCGCTGCTCGGCGCCGCCACCGCGACGCCGGGGCAGGCGCCGCTGCGTTCCGTGCAGGTAGGCCACCACTCCCCCGCCGCGGCAGAAGGCGACCCGTCGTCGGCCGTGCAGGGCGGGCCGGGCACGCCCGGATGGGCGGGCCCGAAGTTCCTGGTGCCGCCCGCGCACGCCATTCTCGCCGCCGAGCGGATCGCCCCGGTGCCGGAGACGGAGAGCGACCGGGCGCTCACCGAGGCCGACGAGCAGGACACGCGACCGCGGCTGCGGGTGCTTGGCCGCGTCGAGATCGAGCACGTCGACCTGGAGCCGCGGCTGACCGAGCTCACCGCGCACCTGGTGCTGCGCCCCGGCTGCAGCGCGGACGTGCTGTGCGAGGACCTGGGCGACAGCGCCCCGTGGTCGGCGGCCACCCTCAACGCCCGGCTGCGGAGCCTGCGCAACAAGCTGGGCACCGACCCCGACGGCGCCCCGTACGTGCCGCAGCGCAAGACGAAGGCGTCGCCGTACGCGGTCACCGATCAGGTGCGCTGCGACTGGACCGAGTTCGAGCGGCTCAGCGAGCTCGGGCTCTCCCGCGGCAAGGACGGTCTGCACTACCTCGAGCGGGCGCTGCGCCTGGTCGACGGGGTGCCGCTCGGCGAGCACCCGGCGTCGTGGATGGTGCCGCTGCGCACCTACATGCAAAACCGGATCACTGACGTCGCGCACACGGTGGCGACGTACCGGATGGAGGACGGCCCGCACCAGGACTTCCCCAGCGCCCGCAAGGCGTGCGCGGTCGGGCTGAGTGCAGACCCGCTCGCCGAGGTGGTGCACCGCTCGCTGATGAAGGTCGAGGCGCAGGCCGGGAACCGCAGCGGGCTCCAAGCGGCGATCGCCCGCTGGCAGGACACAACCCGGCACCTGGACGCCGAACGCATCGACGCGACAACGCAGCGCCTGGTCGACCAGCTCCTCGCCGCGTCTTAAGCCGGAACCGGCGCCTCCCCATGGCGCCTATGTGGCACTCGCGGAGAAGAAGCGGCCTCGGCAGCTCAGCGGGACGCCTTTTGTTGGAGGACCCAGACGTAGTGCCACCGGTGCGCTGGCTGCTCGGGTGCGCAGCGCTGGAAACGAGTTGCGACCGACGGGGACGGTGTCCCACCCCGAGACGGAACCCGCCGTGTCGCCCGTCCTACCGAGCGTCAGGGGCAAGGCAGCGCGCCCGGTGGGCTAGGCGAGGACGTCCACGCGTGCAGCGCAGGCCCGCTGAATGGCCCGCAGGTCAGCCCGCGCGGGGTCGGTGCTTCCGCCGCGGACGGCTGCCTGCACCTTCGTCTCGACCTCGTCTACCACCTCGTCAGAGAGGAACGGCAGACCAATGCGGTGGTAGCCGGTGTCCACGGGCGTGGACAGGCCGAGCTTGACGGTGTCCCAGGCCCGCAACACTGCTTTCTGCTCGTTGGCGTGGAGGGAGCTGGTCGGTGGCTCGCCACGCGGCCGCCGGATCCAGGGCTTCACCATGCTCGGCGTTCTGTGCCTGCGTGCCTGGTCGAGGTCGTCGAGATCTCTCAGCAGGGATTGCGTGTCGGCCTGGATCTGAGTGCACAGCTTCCGCGCTCGAGCGAATGTCTTGTGGGTGACCACTGCGGCAGCCACCACGAGCGTCAGGCTGGTGGAAATCATGGGTACCGGGTAGGTGGCGACGAATCGTGCCGCCAGGAACGACGCCACGGCGAAGATGCCCGTCACGTTCGCAACCACCCGGAAGCCTGCCGCTCGCTGAATGCGGCTGGTGAGCCGCTCCAAGACGTGGTCTTTCGGCTCAGCGATCCGGGACACGATGGTCAGCGCGGCGTAGATCAGTGACAACGACAGAGCAGCCTGCCGGTAGTGGACCGGATGCGCTGTGCCGTCGAAGACCTTGACCAGACTGACTACCGGGCCGGGGACCGCGAAGATTCCGACGACGTAGAGGATCACGAAGGTCCTGAGAAGACCCTCACGGAGAGGGTTCGCCTTCAGATACCGGTTGAGCGTGGGAATCCCGGACATCATTAGCACCCATCCGCCCACGAAGACCCAGTTGCTGAGCCCCCGCTGGCCGCCCCGGTAGAGGAGATCTCCCCACGCGATGCCCACGAACCCCAGAGGGGGCAAAGCGAGTTGCCAATAGGTGCGCGCGGCCCTGACCGATGTCATGGGCCAACTGTGCGAGAGCGAGCCGGTCGGCTGGGCCAACTTGAGGTAGGCCAGAGGATTCCAGCACCGTGCGACCGCTTACGCGAAACTGCCGGGTAGCGCTCGGCTTGCGTCTGCCCGGCTCCTCGGCCACGGGCTGCGCCGCCCCGCCCGCCTGTGGAGCCGTTGTGGGCGCAGGCGTCGCATCTCGCAGGTTGCGGTCAGGATCCGTCCGCGCGTCAGCGGCTGCGCAGGCGTGGGGCTACGTCCTTGGTCGGGAGGTCGAGTGTGGTGAGGGCTTGTTCAATGTCCACCCGGAGCGGGTCGCCGACGAGCCGGCAACTGATGATGTGGGTGGCGACGATGACTGCGACCGCCGTCTGGATCGCCTCTGGATATCCGGACTCACGGTTGTCCCAGTCGATGTTGATATTGCTGGACTCGTCCTGCACTGCGTATGCGGAGGCGGTCCTCAGCCGAGCGTGATCGTATGAGGAAAGGTCGCGGTAGAGAACGTACCTGTGCTGCTCGTCCATCGCGGTGGTGAGGTTCTCAAAGTTTCCTACCGAGCCCAGGAGGGTCCCGTGCCGGGGGTTCGTGTGCTCTCGTCCGCAGACCTCGGCCGGGTCGTTGGCGGCGTACTCCTCTTCCAGCTCGTCCAGGCCCTCCCAACCAGCGTTCTTCATTTTGCCGAGAAGTGCCTTGTTCTGCCGTGCGCCGTAGCAGATGACGGCCTTCAGTCCTTCTTCGCCGCACTGGTCCACGAACGCCATGGTGAGTTCGTGCTCAATGAGCAGGCGGAGCAGGGGCCTCGCCTGGACGACGAAGCCGTCCTTGATCAAGTTGAACGCCGCCTCGCCAGTCCGTAGGCAGTACACCCACCAGCCGGCGAGAACGTGGGTGACCCGGTCCTTGTCGGTGTAGCGAGGGCCGGAGCCGATGAGGGTCTGTGCGGCAGCCACGAGGCCTCTGCCAACCCTCTCTGCGCGGTCCGCCAACTCCTTGTCGTTCCTCAGCTGTCTTGTCATGGACCAACCTTGACGGAGGATTACGGCGAGGCGTCAGTGCCTCACCGTGTTCGTGCCACGAGCATCGAGCGGTGCGGTAGCCACCTGGTGGTCCCCGGAGAGCGGGCGAGTGCGCAGTTCCCGAGCGGTCGGGTGCGCAGGTGTGTGATCACGGTGGTGCCGGGTGCGCAGTCGGCGGGACGCGTTCCCTGCATCCGGAGGTGGTGCGCTGCGTGCTGACCTCGTGAGGCACGCTCGGCAGGTCTTCCTGAGTTGCTCGGCGGCAGGTTGCGCACTGCGAAAGCGCAGGTCACAGAGCTGCGCACCGGTTGCGCAGTAGGGACGGGCTGGCGCTGCGCAGCACGGCGTCACGGGCCGCTTGGGTGCGCACTCTGGTGCGAGGTCGAGCCGGAAGGGCCTGCGCACCGGGCGTCGAAGAGCTCCTCGTGGAGGGTTCTAGCCCTGCGCAGTGGACCGGAAGTTGCGCAGTGCCTCGTACCGTCGGGCGAACCCGTTGGCGAGTTTCTCCGCCCGCGCGATGTCGTCCAGGGTCGGTGTGCGGTTCCCGGCGGTCACGCCGTCGTGCACGAGGCGTGCCAGGACGGCGTCCGCGGTCGGCGCCACCCCCTGCTCCTCGAACTCCGTCACCCAGCGGCGGTAGATGCGCTGTTCCAGGGCGTAGCGGCGCAGGGTGCTGTGGGTGACGGGCCGGCCGCTGTGCCCGGTGATGCCGTCGGCGGCGAGCTGGTTGGACAGTTCCTCGAATGCAGCGGCGCCACTGGGCTCCTGGCCGTGGGTGGTGACGTAGCGCTCGTAGGCGAGGAAGTAGTGGTCCGGGACGGTGAGGGCCACGGTTGCCGCCTCTGGAGTCTGGTCCCCTCCCCCGGCATCAGGGTCGTCGTCGGTATCGGTGAGCGGCACGTCGACCTGGTGGCGCTGGCGCTGCGACGGGACCGGCGCAGGTTGTGCTGTCGCCTCGGCATTCTGCTCGCGCTCAGGCTCGGCCTGGGTGACGTTGTCCGGCACGAGTCGCGGGTCCGGGGCGTCGAGGCCGTGGTGGTGGTGCAGGTAGTCGGTGAACTGGTTGAGGTCGGGTGTGTTCCCGAACTCCGCGGCGTAGGCCGATGCGGCGTGCCGGTAGAAGTCCGCCCAGTCGCGGTCCAGCTGTTCGGCATCGACTTGCTCGGGGCGTGTGTGGTCGTCGCGGCGGGCGGCGCCCTCCCCCAGTTCGGAGTAGAGGGCCAGCAGGGGGCGGAGCTGTTCTTCGGGCAGTGGGCTCTGGTCGGCCTGGTGGATGCCTTGCTCGTGCAGGTAGTGCGCGAACTGGAGGGCCGTTGGCTCGACCTGATGCAGCCGCCAGAACGCCTCGTAGTGGTCGCGGAAGTCGTCAGGCGCGAGGGCCTCGTTCCGCTGTCGCACACCTTCGGCGGGTTCGTGGGCGGTGGTTGTGTCGGCTGCTTCCTGCGGAGAGCTGGGGGCGAGTTCCGCGCGGGCCGACGCCGGGGCGGGAAGGAGCGCGTTCGGGACCTCGAGGCCCGCCGCCTGAAGTCCCTCTGGCGCGGTACGCGCCAGCGGCACTCCGTACCGGGCCAGGCGCAGCGGCATCAGCGACTCCACGGGGGCCTTGCGCCGCCAGTTCCGGCCGAAGCGGGATCGGAGCTGTGCCTGGTAGACGAGACGCTGCTGCTCGAGCTGGATGACGTCGGAGTATCGGCGGATCTCCCATAGCTTCATCCTCCTCCAGAGCAGGAAGGTCGGTCCCGGCGACAGCAGCCAGCGCGTGATGCGGACGCCTTCCATGTGCCGGTCGGCCGTGATGTCAGCGATACGCCCGACTGCGTGCCGGGCGGCTTCAACGGCCACGATGAACAGGACCGGGATCACGGCGTGCATGCCGACGCCGAGCGGATCTCCCCATGCTGCGGCGCCGTTGAAGGCGATCGTGGCTGCCGTCAGCAGCCAGGCGACCTGGCGCAGCAGCGGGAACGGGATCCGGATCCACGTGAGCAGGAGGTCCAGGGCGAGGCACACGGCGATGCCACAGTCCACGCCGATCGGGAAGACGTACGCGAAGGTGCCGAAGCCCTTCTCCTCAGCGAGCTCCCGCACGGCGCTGTAGGAGCCGGCGAAGCCGATGCCTGCGATGACGACGGCCCCGGCCACGACAAGGCCGATCAGGATGCGGTGTGCGCGAGTGAGTTGAATCTTGCCTCGCTGGTGTCCCGTCCCCGCGGTCACGTCCTGTACCTCTCCTGCCCCAGCCATAACGAACGTGTCTCACACTCTCACGGCTTCCGTTACAGATCAGTGCCATGCGGCTGCTGGGTGAGTGATCGTCAACGAAAAGTGACCAAGCTGGTGGTCCTGGTCAGCAGTGCGGCGCCTGGCCGAGTTGGCCAGGCGCCGCAGTATTCCGACGGAATACGTGTCATCGCTTCCGGGTGGAGTTCCGGCGCGGGATGTGGAGAGCATCGGCTACGGCTGCGATGTCGTCGAGCGCTTCGTTGCGTGGGTCGAGGTAGCGCAGGGGCTTCTGCTGGACGATGGTGTCCTTGAAGCGCTGCTTGCGTCGGATGATCGGCAGGAGCTTCTCGCTCCAGTCCGGGTTGCTTCGGATGGCCTTGATGGCGTCGTCGGCGACCGCTCCGGCGCTGCGGCGGATCTCTCCGTCGGCGTTGAGGGGGATGTTGGTTGCGAGGATGTGCTGTACCTCGGTCTTGAAGCCGAAGCGCCGGAACTTCTTCGCGCCCTTCTCCAGCGTCTCTTCGAGGTCCTGGAGGCCGATGATGTACTTGAACTCATCTGCCACGCATCCGATGACTTCTGGGTTGATCATGGCGATCGACAGGAGCAGGATGCCGAGGGTCGGGCCGCAGTCGAAGAACAGGATGTCCCAGCGGCCTTCGGGCATCTGCTCGTCCAGGACGTTCTGCAGCCACAGGACGCCGGCGGGGTCGAGTCCGAGGTTAACCTCGGCGTCCGCCATCTGTGGCGTTCCGAGGATGAGTTCGAGGTTGGGGATCTGTCGGAAGGCGCTGTCGTCGTCGCCGTCCTTGATGCGGTAGCGGGCCGGGACCACCGCGTCTTCGAGGCGGCAGTTTCCCTGCAGGACGTCGAAGATGGTCGGCTGGCCGTCCGGGGGGTCCTGATAGCCGAGGATGTGCGAGGCGGTGCGCTGGGGGTCGAAGTCTGCGACGCCTACCTTGTTCCCTCGGGCTGCCGCTTCGTTGGCGAGGTTGATGACGTCCTGGGTCTTGCCGGCGCCGCCCGCAATGACGGAGCAGGCGAGGATGCGGGTTTCGCCGACCGTGGGCGGCGGGGTCTTGGTGCTCAAGAGGTCTCCTGAGAAGTCGTACTGGGTGCCGGTATTCCGTCGGAATACTGATGGCTCCTCAGGCTCGGTATTCCGACGGAATACCGAGCTGGCTCACTGGCTGTTGAGGCGGTCCTGTTCCCACGCCGTCGGCTCGTAGTTGACGGCGGTCTTCAGGTGGGCGAGGTAGTCCCGGACGTGTGCGTCCCATGCCTTGGTGGCATCGGCGGCACGCTCCTCGGATACGGCCAGGGCAACGGCAAGGGCGACGTGCGCGGTCAGCTTCGCGTTGCCGGAATCGGAGACCTCTGCGAAGTAGCGGTCCGGCTTAGCCACGTCGGGGCCGATCGGCTTGGAGGACGAGCGGAGCCACTCGTGGGCCGTTTCACGTGCCGATCGGCTAGCCGGGAGCAGGAGTGCCGGGGCCAGAACCCTCAGTGTCTCTCGGGGGTTCGAGGGGACGCCCAGTTCCACGACGGTGCGGCAGGCCTGCACTCGCAGCTGTGCTGCCTCATCGCTGGGATCGGGTTCGTCTGCGGCCGGCTCCTCCCGGCGGGGTTGACGATCTGCCGGTGTCTTGTCGGCCGCATCGTCCGGTGTCTCGGCTTGGGGCTGGCGCGTGCTCTTGGAGCTCTCCTCGGCGGGCTCGCCGGGCGACTGCCGCTGCTGTGGTGGAACCGGAGACGACTTCTTGTTCTTCTGGTCCGCCTTGGGCTTCGTGGTCGTCGACGGAGCGAGCACCCTGGCTGCAGCGAAGGCCGCCTTCAGGCCTTCCTCCTTCATGACGAGCCATGCGTTCACAAGGTGGTCCGGCGCCGTGAGCCGGTCGAGGAGTACCTCGGCTTCGCTGACGGCGAGGGCACCGCCCATGACGGCCTGCTGTACCTCGGGAGGCAGGTTCAGGAGCTTGACGCGGCGGGAGATATGAGGCTGCTTGCATCCCGTCTGGGCGGCGACCTCCGTCTGCGTCATCCCGTCATCGAGCGCTCCCTGGAAACCGAGAGCTTCCTCAATGGGGTTGAGCGGGATCCGCCGCATGTTCTCGGGCAGGCCGAGCAGACGCGCCCGCGGGATCTTCCCGTTGGTGACCTTGCAGGGCGCCTCGGTTTCTCCGGCGCGCTTCAGAGCCAGGCACCGGTTGTGGCCGATCAGCGTGACGTAGTCGTCACCCGGGACAGAGCCCAGCTGTTCCTCAAGCTCTTCCAGCTTGTCGGGCTGTGTCTCGGCGAGTCGTGTGCGCCAGTACGTGAGGAACGGTTCGACCTCGGCAACCGACAGGTCCTGGAGGACACCGCCTTCTGCCTTGATGGACTCGGTGAGTTCGTCGATGTCCTCGTCGCGGAAGACCAGGCGAGGGTTGAAGGGGTTGGCGTGGAGGTTATCGAGGGGGATGCTGATGATCTCCACTGCATCAGGGTCGTCCCAGATGCTCCTGTTCTTCTTCTTTTTCGAGCCAAAGGTCATCGTGGGCCCGGAGGCGCCAGCGGCCATGGAGGTACTCCTGTGACGAGGGGGAGCCAACGGAGGTGACCTTAGCGGGCTCACCACCCCCTCTTCGTCAACGGGGCAGTATTCCGACGGAATACTCGAAGCTTGGATCGCTACATACGTGACGTATGTCCGTGGATGGTAGGGGAGTTGCACGGTCCACACTCGATCGCGCGCGACAACCATCCGGCAGGGCTCGGCGGTTCGTATTCCGACGGAATACCAACCGCCCTCGCGGTACGAGGCACGTGGAGCCGCCCTAGAAACACAAAAGGGCCCTGTGCCTCACCCGCTTCGGGGAGACACAGGGCCCTCACCATGCACGTGGCGGTGCGTGGGTCGCTCAGCCCACGTAACGTCCGCGTCGTCTTCGGGGTTGGGGATACGGATGTCACTTGCCGCTGCGGCTGGATGGCGCATCACCGTGACGGGGACGGCACCGAGTTCCGCACGAGGTGCATAGACCATCCGCCAGGAGTCGTCCCATTCGCAGCCGCAGGGATGGTCCGGGTGCGGATGGCGCAGGAAGACGCCATGGGCGTGAACGGCGCGAGCGGGCCGGGCGATGCGGACCGCGGGGTCGTCTCCGGGGTACAGGTGCAGGGTCCGCCAGCCGTACACGTGGGTCATGAGGGCGGTCGCGGCCTGCATGGTGTCCTCCCACCGTTGGTGCCCGAGGGCGACGAACGCCACCGGGTAGATGTGGTTGGCGGCGGGGTGGTCGAGTCCGGCGACGTGAATCCCCCGGTGTGAGATGAAGTTGCTGCCTGCTGCGTCGTCCGGGTTGGGGGCCCAGAGTTGTTCGGCGGGTCCGGTAGTGCCGTCGTCGCCCTCAACGGTGAGGATCTCGTACAGGGCCGAGGTGGTCATGCGCGCGCCTCCAGGAGTGCGGCGTTGAGGAGCATCACGGGATCGGAGAGGGCCGGGTCAACGAACAGGTGATGGTCGCTGACATCGAGCGGGGCGTACCGCGTGATGATGCGGTAGCCGGGGATGGCGCTGGTGTGGCGGCCTTTGAGTGCTGCAGCGATCTGGTCGGCGTCTTGCTGGGCGTCCCGGGTGCGGGTGTAGGGGCCGAGGCGTAGCAGGGTGCGGCTCTCGTGGCTGTTGTCGCGTTTTCGGGCCTCGATGTAGAGCGCCATGTGTGCGGGGGACATGCCGAGGTCGTCGGGGAGCGGCAGGCCGGCGGCGGCGTGGGTGCGTGGCCTGTAGGGGGACTGCCAGATTCCGATGATCGCGGTGGTGGGGCAGCGCAGCCAGCCGCGTTCGGTGTAGCCGGTCTCACCGCGACCCACGACGGGGGCGTACGGGGTGTCGGGGTGGACCAGGGCGACGGCGATCTGGTCCGTGCCGTGGTCGTCGCCGGGGCGCGTCTGTGCGCGTTCCACGAAGTTGCCCACGTGTATGGCGATGTCCTGGCAGTGACCGGGGGTCCAGGGCTTGGGGTGTTTCAGGGCGGTGAGCGTCGCCTGGAATGCGTCGACGATGGCCTGGTCCTCGGGGCTGATGGTGCCGGGGGCGTTGCCGCAGCGGCGGAGGGGGCGTCGGGGCATTGGTGGAGCTCCTGTTTGCGGTCGTGAGTCAGCGGGTGTGGCCGGTGCTGTGTGGTCGTGCAGGAGGCGTACGGCGGCGGGCGTCGCGTTCTCCTGGGCGCTGCCGCCCGGTGGGGCGGGCGGCAGCTCGAAGCAGGTGGGGGAGGTCGTGCCGTGATGCTCTATGGGTCGCTGTCGTCGATGCCGTTGACGGGCATGTCGCCGAGGAGGTCGTACACGGCTCGGGTGAGGGCGGTGAGGTCCAGCTCGTCGAAGTGCTTGGCGAGTTGAGCACCGGCCAGCGGGTGCAGGCTGATGCCGAGTCGCGGGGGCTGGCGGCTGGCGAGCATGGCGTCGATGGCGTCGGCGAGCCTGTGGGTGGCTGCGGTGGTGACGTCGATACTGTGGCAGTGCGCGACGTCCAGTCCGTGGACGCCGGCAGGCCCGATGTTGATGCAGATGTCCGGCTGCTCGCCTGCCGCGGGTTCGTAGCCGATGCCGGTGAGTGCTTCGGCCAGGGCGTGGATGGCCCGGTTGCGGTCGCTGTGGTCGGCTGGCGTCTCGGGTGGCTGTTCTGTCTGCGGTGCTTCCCAGAGGACGTCGATGGTGTCGACGTCGAGCCGGATGGGCCCGTCGGCGGTGCCGGGGAGGGTGAGGCGTCCGGTGACGCGCAGCAGGTCGCTTGGCTCGCAGTCGTGGAGCAGTGCGTGGGCGGTCTGGGGTTGGCTGGTGGTGCAGGGGATGAGGGCCTCTTGTTCCGCTGTGCAGTCGGCGGGGGAGGAGATGATCCTGAAGGAGGCGGTCCCGTCGGTGTCACCGGGGACGGCGGCGGTGTCGAGGTAGCCGGTGAGGGCGAGCGGTATCTGTTCCATCAGCGTGTCGCCTTCCTCCTGCGTCCGGTGGCCTGGCGGCGCAGCGTGCGTGGCAGGGAGCCGACGGACTTCCGGTGTCGGGCGAGGGCGCGGGCCTGGTCGCGGCCGCAGGCGAGGCTGCATTCGCTGCACGGTTCGGTGGCGGCGGCTTCGTGGCAGCGGTGGCCTTCGACGGTGCCGTGCGGGGCGGTGATGCCGTGGGTGGCGGCCAGCGGGTACAGGGTGGCGGCTGGCACGTCGGTGCGCTGGGTGATGGCGCGTTCGCTGTGGCCGTCGCGGAGCAGTACGAGGGCGACGGCCTCGCTCGCCGTGAGCAGGGCGGGCGAGAGGGAGGGCGTCGTGGTCGCCATGGGGTGGGTCCTTCCGGGGCGCGGGGGCGGAATGGGTGCGGGCCGTCGGGGCGTCGGGGCGTGGGGGAGTGCCTCGGCGGGGGAGTCCGTGGCGGTGTCGGACGCCGCGCGGAGCAGGGCGGCTTTGGTCTCGGGGGTGCTTAGTTTGCGTAGTGTCATGCGGCCCGCCCCCAGCGGTCGGTGCCGGGGCGTCCCGCTCGGCGGCCGTTGACGGACGGCACCTGGGCGTGGCGGGGGGCGGCGAGGCGGGCCTGGCCGCTGTGCTTGCCGTCGTAGAGGGCGGCGTCGGCGGCGCGCTGCAGTTGCGTCAGGTCCTGTGTGAGGACGGCGTCGGGGCTGGCGGCGCCGACCGACGCGGCCACGGGCACGTCCTGGCCGTCGACGGTGACCGGGGCGTGCAGCATCCGCATGAGCGTGGCGAGTCGGGCCTCGCGCTCGCTTCGGGGCAGGCGGAGGACGAGGGCGAACTCGTCGCCTCCGAGCCGGCCGAGCGCCGTGTGGGGACCGGCCCATGCGGTGAGGCGGGCGGCGGTCGCGGTGAGCACGGCGTCACCGGCGGCGTGCCCTAACTGGTCGTTGATCTGTTTGAAGCGGTCCAGGTCGACCATGACAACGAGGCTGTCGTTGCCGTGGCGGGCCAGCAGCCGCTGGGCGTGGGCGGTGAAGACGTCGCGGCGCTGGAGACCGGTGAGCGGGTCGCGGCCCGCGGCCTTCAGGCGCCGGTGCAGCGTGAAGGCGTGCACGGTCCAGCCGGTGAGCGGCACCGCGAGGGTCGTGATGAACAGGGCGCTCTGCCCGATGGGTGTCCGAACGTGCATGACGGGGTCCATACTTGGATCTCCCTCTCGTCTCGTACGGGATGGGGGACCCGGGGCGGCCGACTGGTTTTGCGGCCTTTGGCGGCCGTCCCGGGGCGGAGCTACAGCTGGTGGTCGCCGCGGACGGCGGTCCAGCTGACGGGGTTCATCCAGCGGCCGGCCTTCGCGGCGGGCCACTCCATCTGCCAGCCGGACCGGATGCCGCGCGCGGTCCAGCTGTCGTGCTGCCGGTCGGGGATCGCGTGTCCGTCCTGCTGCGCGGCGAGCGCGGCGTCGTACACCTCGTGGGCGGGCCGCAGGGCCGTGGCGGGGGAGTCCGCTTCGCCGGTGAAGACGTGCAGACCCCGCCGGGCCGGGTTGGTGGTGTCGTGTATCGGGACGTCTACCTCGTAGACCTCGTGGTGCGGCATGACGACCCTTCTCCTTTCTGTGCCTGGTCCTGGCGCCGTGTGCGTGAGGGACCACCGCGACCGCCCCGGTTCGGGGCCGGGGCGGCACGGAGTGTCCGTCAGGCAGTGGCCGAGGCGGGGGAGTCGAGGTCGATTCCGCGCAGTCCGTCGAGGTCGTACGCGGTGAGGCGGTCCTGGTGCTGTGCGGCGACCGCTTGGCCGGTGGCGCGCCTGTAGGCGTAGCCGTAGGCCCGCATGCCGGCGTCGGTGTCGGCGAGGGCCTGGTCGACAGCGTTGCGCGCGAGGTGCTCGAGCCAGGTCTGGGCGGCCTCCTCCCCGTTGGCGCGTGACGTTGCGGCGGCCAGGGCGTCTGCCCGCAGCCTGCTGGAGCCGGAACGGCCCCCGAAGTGCTCCCAGCCCCGCCGTGCCTCGCGCATGCCGTGGGGGTCGGCGTCCCAGTGGGCGGCCCAGTGCACGGCCCGCTCGGGGATCTCCTGCTGGATGAGGTGCAGAACGTCGCTGCCGCGGGAGCCCAGGGCGCGGTGGGCGTCGGTCTCCTCGAGGACACGGATCTGGTGGGAGAGCCGCCGGTCGGGATGGCGGCGCTGGCTCCCGGTACTGGTCTCGCCCAGCGGCTCCACGACCCACAGTCGCATGGGCCAGGTGAAGGGGAAGGTGCCCATGTCCTCCAGTGCCTCGCCGGCGTGCTTGACGCTGCAGAAGTAGGAGAAGCCGTTCTCCTCGCACCACTTGGTGCGGCAGGGGTGGGGGTGGTCGATGACGTGGTCGATGTTGGCGGCGAGGTTCACTGGGGTGCCGGAGTGTCGGGACAGTTCGATGATGCCGTCGGCGGGGGTTGCGATGTACCAGGTGACGGGCTGGTGGCAGTCGGGGCAGCCGTGGGCCCAGTGGTCGCCGTCGGGGAGATCGGACGGGGTGAGGGGGTGCGGGTGCGGCCCGTCGGCGGCGCGGCTCATCAGCAGACCGCTTCCGTTGTCTCGGCTTGGAGGCCGTCGGGCTCGTCCGCCTCATCACCGGGGGTGAGGCCGTGGACGGTGCAAAAGATGCCATCGTCGCCGTCCAACTCGCCGCTCAGCGCCCGGAACAGGCAGGTGACGCCGGTGACGGGCACCCAGGCGCGGCCCGTGCAGTCGTCGTCCTGAGGGCAGGGCACCTGTACCTCGAAGCCGGACTCACCCAAGCCGCCGACGTTGGGACGGAGAGTGAGGGTGAGGTACTGCTGTCCGAGGCGGATCTCGGCGACGCGGTCGCCCTCGGCGATGTCCGAGCCGGGCTTCCACTGCCACAGCGGGAGGATCGCGTCGCCGAACACGCGGCGTACGAGCAGCAGATCACCGTCGGCCGGCGTGGGGTCGCTGCGGCGGGCGGTGCTGATTCGCTTCAGCAGCGGCAGCAGGCGATGGAGGCTTTCGGCGAAGACGACATCGTGGAAGCCCTCCTTCTTGAGTGTCCCTGCCGAGGTGACCATGTTCTGGTGCTGCTCGAGGACGACGTGCTTGGGGACGCTCCGGTTGGTGTCCCGTCCGGATTGCCGCTTCACGCAGACGGTGGCCGGGGTGGGGACGAGGAGCGCGATGGGCAGCATGCCGTGACGCTTGGCGGCCTCGACCAGTGGCTTCCGCGCGGCGCGGGTGACGTTGGTGGCGTCGACGACCGTGAAGCGGCGCCTGCGCATGCGTGCCTCGAGGAGGAGGTGGAGGGCGGCGACGGCGTCATTGGTGGCGGCCTGGTCGCCCGCGTCGTCGCTCACGGTCTCCCGCAGAGCGTCGAGTGAGAGGACCTGGGAGGCCGACCAGGTGTTCGCGAGCGTCGACTTCCCGGCTCCGGCGGGTCCGATGAGGACCACGAGGCTGTTGTCGGCGATCTGCGGATCGGCTTCGGTCATGCGGGTTCTCCTTGCGGGTTCAGGGCGTGGGCGGCGCGGATGAGGCGCGGCCCGACCTCGTCGGTGAGCAGCTCTGCGGCTTCGTGCAGAGGACAGGAGGCGTCGCCGTCGCGGTCGGGTTCGATCTGCTCAGCACGTGCACCGGCGGCGGCGAGCAGCTGGGCGAGCGCCGGGATGAGCCCGCCGGGCACGTCGATGTCCTCGATGAGTTCGAGCAGGCCTCCCGCGAGCTCCTGCCGGTCGGTGTCGTCGGCGGCGAGCTCGTCCTGGGCCTGCTGCAGGGCGAGCAGGGCGATGTCGACCGCGGCGCGGACGCGATCCGGACGGGTGCGGCGCGAGGCGGTCACTGGGCGGCCCCGGGGTGCGGCGGGGCCGACAGAGGGTGTCCGACGCGGGTGAGCAGGACTTGCAGCGTGGCGCCGGGGCGGGAGTAGTCGCTCGTGGCGGGCAGGCCGCAGGACGAGCAGTCACGCTCGGCGCCGCGCCAGGTGACGTGGCAGCGGCCGCACAGGTGGTCGTGTCCGTGGCGGCGGGTGATACGGCGTATGGCCGCGGCTGCAGGGTGTCTGGGGGAGTGGTTCATGAGGGTCTTCGCTCCGCTCAGGAAGGCGGCGGCCAGCCCGCGCCGCGATGGTGGGCCGGCCGCTGCGGGGTCTACCAGGACAGTTCGCGCGCAGCGCGGCTGGGCACCATGCCGGGCCAGGGCGTGATGCGGCGCTGAGAGCCGCAGTCGGGGCTGGCGTCGCGGTGCGGGAAGCGGCCGCCGGTGCCGTGCAGTTCCTTGAGGAGCTGCAGCAGGTCCTCCTCGCAGTTCAGGGCGGTGTCGACGTAGCCGTGTCCGCAGGTGCACGGCGCGATGAGGGTGAAAGCGAGGCCCTCGTCGCCGTCGGTGCAGTGGTGCAGCCACAGGCCGCCGTCGAGGTGGGAGACGGCGCTCGGGGGTAGTCCGGCCCCGAGCACGGCGGGCTTGCCGGTCCAGTCGTCCTCGTCCAGGACCTTCCCGAGGGTGTCGGGGTAGAAGCTCCAGGCGTGGTCCAGGGCGGCGGTCTTGGCGTCCTCGGACTGTTCGTCGGCGTCCTGCTGGTCCGTCTCGAAGGCGATGGTGAAGAGCCGGGCGAGCGGCGACGTGTCGTCGGCGGACTTGGCGGTGGGAGGGATGAGGGTCTCGGTCATGTACAGCTCCGCGGTTGTGGTGCGGGCCGGGCTGTCCGGTCCTCGGTGCCGTCCTGACCGCGCGGGCGCGGCCGGGACGGCACCGGGGATCGTCAGGCGGGAAGGGCGAGTTCAGGCGGCGAGCCGGTGACGGTCTGCGGGCCTCGGGTCGTGCATCACGGTGTCCGGGCTGGGCTGGTAGCCGCGCTCGCAGGGGTCGCAGTGGCCCAGGGTGCGCAGAGGCAGGCAGTGGTAGTACCGGCGCTCACATTTAGGGCATGTCTGGCGTTTCGCCATGGCGCGGTCGAGCGCTTCCTCTTGCGCGAGGGTCGGTGTCCTCTTGGGCCTGGCCAGGTCGATGCGGAGCAGGAAGCCGCGGGTGGGGTGCGTGCAGGACCGGTGGGGGCGGGTGGCGCAGAGCTTGCACCGCAGGATGGCAACCGGACCCTCGTTGGCGCCGGGGCTAAGACCCATGTCCCGCAACTGGCGTCGCGTGGCGAGGCCCTCGGGCATCGTTCTGTGGTCATACTCGGGCAGCGCAGCCGCCCCCCGCAGAACGCTCGCCGCACGGCGAGGCTTCTTCTGGGCTCTCGGCATCACCTAGTCCACTGCTCGGGGAGACGCTGCGCGGGCACTGGGTAGCGGGGGCCGGGGCGCTGTGGACGGGGTCGTCCGATCCGGCGGCGCGGGCGGGGAATGAGCACGGCGTTCCTCCAGTGCGTGTCGGGGTAGCACTGCGCCCCGTCGACGTAGTGGGTCGACGGGGCGCAGTGCTGTCTTCGAACGGGGACGGGGCTACAGGAGTGCGGTGACGAGCGCGGCCGCCAGGGCGAGGAGCGAGAGCACGGTGATGTCGCCGGCGGTGCGCAGCCCTCGGTATTTGCGCTTGGCGATCCGGGCGAGGTGGATGACGTGAGCGGGCTGGTCGACGGGCTCCTCGAGGTCCTTCACCAGTTCCTCCGGGGTGCACCGCGCCCAGTGGAGGTAGCTGCCGTTTGCGGCGCCGCCGAGGCGGGGGCGTACGGCGAGGAGGACGGTGAGCATGGCGACGATCAGCCCGACGCCGCCGAGGCCGACGAGGGCTGCTGGCAGGGCCGGGAGGTTGCGGCTGGGGTTGGCCGCGAGGAGGGCGGCGAGCGGCAGGCTGAAGGCGGTCAGGAGTACGCCTGCCTTGGCGTCGGTGCGGCTGATCTCGGCGAGGACCTTGCTGGCGGCCGCGTCGAGTCGGGCGTCGAGTGCGCGCGTGGGAGCGGCTGCGGGTTGCCGGTTGATCGTGTCGGTCATGGCGGTTCCTTCGCGGTCAGGCCTGGGTGGAGGCGAGGGTGTCGCCGCGGGCGACGCGTACGGCGTCCAGGTAGCGCTGGGCGTCTTCGTGGGTGAGGTCGAGCCGGTAGCGGCCGAAGGCGTAGGCGACGAGTTCCGCGGGGGTGACGTCGTCGGGCGAGCGCGTGAGGCTGTGGAGGGCCTCGCGGAGGACGTGGTTGGCGGCCCGCATGAGCTTCTGGTGGGTCTGTCGGGCGCGGATCGTGGCCAGCATGAGTTGGGTCCTTTCTGCGGATTCCGGGTGTGCACGACGTCGTGCCTTCGGCTTGGGTAGGTCAGTGGCCGGGCTGGCAGCAGTGGCAGCACCGGTGGCAGGCAGGGCGGGTCGACTGCTTCTCGGCCCTTTCTCGCAGGTGCCGCTTGGCCTTGTTCGTGAGGTACAGGCCGATGAGGCAGCCCATGATCGTGAGGAGTAGTCCGAGGTGGTACACGGTGGTCCTCCTGTTGTGAGTTGAGCTGCTCTGCCGGGCTAGGCGCAGCTGGCCCCGGCTTGTTGCCTGAGCAGGCGTCGGGGCGGGGCGTCAGGGCAGATCCACGCGCAGGATGCGGCGAGCCTCTGCTCGGGTGTTGGGCAGGGATCTGGGGCAGGAGGGGGTGTTCGGGCAGGAGATCGTGGCGCCGTTCTGCCCGGTGATCCGCCAGTGCCCGGACTTGCTGCGTTTGGTCGTGCAGCCCGCGCGGCGCAGTTCTCGCAGGAAGTCGCGTACTTCGCGGCGGCTGCTCATTGCTCGATCTCGTTTCGCTGGCGGGCGAAGCCGTTCGCGGTGATGCGTGTGGAGGTCTGCTGTACGTGAATCTGGCCGTGGAAGTGGTTCTCGACCGGCTGCGGGGCGTCGCGCAGGGCCTTGCCCAGGCGCTTGACGAGGACGGCCAGGGAACCGACGAACGCGACGGCTCCGCCCACGATGACGCCGACCATGACGACTCCCTCGGTGGTGACGCTGTCGAAGAACAGGCGCGCGCCGAATCCGATGCCGATGGATCCGACTCCGGCGGCGGGTGCGGCGATGGCAGTGCCGACAGCCCACTTCGGGGCGTAGCCCCAGATCGACGGGTCGTGCTGCGGGACGGGCTGGGCTCCGGTCGGGGTACTGGGGGAGTCGTCGCGGTATGAGGTCGGTCTGTGCTGGGCGAGCAGTGCGGCGACGTCGGGGCGTACGCCGGGGCGGGTTTCGGTGACCTGCTCGGCGAAACGTGCGGTGACTTCGGTGTCGGTGAGGTGGTCCATGGGCGGTCTCCGGCGGGATGGGGCGGGCGTGGGCGAGGGCCGCCCCGTGTCCTGGGGGCGGCCCTCGAGTGGTGCTGGGGTCAGCGGCTGGAGACGTTGTTCACAGCGTTCGACGCAGCATCGGCGCCGGTGCCGAGGACGCTCTGCATCATGTCCATCAGGTCGGCGCCCCACGGGGTCGCGGCGAACGCGATCCAGAAGAGGCTGACGGCGATGAACTCCTTCTTCTTGAAGCTGGAGTCCCTCCACATCCAGAAGCCGAGGCAGGCGGCGATGATCAGGAAGATGGCGGTGGTAGTGATGGTCATGACGTTTCCTCCCAGGGGTGTTGTGACAGGGTCAGGCGTTTGCGGGCTCGGGCTCGTCGAGCGGCTCGAGGGTGTGCCAGTCGCGTCCGAGCTGGGTCAACTTGCCGCGGCGGGCGAGGGACTTGGTGGCGCCGGCGACGTTGGTGGGCTTCAGGTCGGTCTTGTTGGCGATCTGGCTGTTGCGGCGGGCGCCGTTCTCGACGGCGTGCCAGACGAGCTGTGAGCGGGACGGGGGGACCAGGTTGTCGAGCTCGTCGTCCTCGTCCTGGTCGTCCTCGTCGGCGGCCAGATTCACCGGCGTGGTGGGCGTGGTCGTGGCGGCCGCGATGTCGACGACGGTGCGGTCCTTGCGGCGCGACTCCTCCTCCTTCTTGATCAGGTCGCGCAGGAACTCCTCCTCGTCGCCGGCGTTCATGTGCCGGTAGTCCTCGCGAGCGAGGTAGGCGACACCTGCCGGGCTGGCTGCCGCGGCGGCGTCGGCCTCGGCCTGGGTGAGGCTGGGCCGCGGGTAGGCGCGCGAGAGGCGGGCGGGGTTGGTGTGGAACATCGCGCGGGACTGCGTGTACTGCGCGGATCCGTCGGCGGCGTAGAAGGTGCCGGCCGTGTCCGAGCCGTCGGGGAACCGCTCCCGGATGGGTTCCAGACGGAACTCGGGGGTGCGCGAGCCGAGGCTCATGATGTCGACGTCGGAACGCGCGGTGCGGAACAGGGCGATGTTGCCGGACTGGAGCATGTCGCGGATCGCGTTGGCGTTGCTGTCCTGGCCGATCGAGTCGAGGTTGGGGATCTGGACCCAGATGCGGGCGGACATGCCGGCGGCGCGGGAGAGACGGCCCGTGGAGGAAACACCCCGCAGCAGCGGCTTCACGTGCGCGGCGTGCGGGTTCTTCAGGACCATCTCGTTGAACTCGTCGTAGGTGACCGCGACCGGGCTGAACGGCTCGCCGGGGACGAAGAAGCTGCGCCCGTCCTCGACGAAGCCCTCGGCGTCGAGCCACTGCAGCTTCTGCTGCTCGCCGTAGCGGTAGTCGCTGACGTTGTTGGAGTTCTGCGCCATGAGCATCGCGCCGAACGAGGACTTCACGAGCCAGTCGAGGTCGCCGAACCAGGGGGCGTAGCCGGCGCCGCCCTTGCCGTCGGCGAGCCAGGACACGAACCCGTTGATGCGCTGGGAGAGCTGCAGGTCCTCCTCGAGGCTGGTCTTACCGGCACCGGTGATGCCGGAGCCGAAGGAGTGCACCGCGGAGGCGGAGGGCGCCCCGGACAGGCCGCGGCGGGTGCGGTCGAACTTGAGCAGCCGCCACTTGGTGGGCTCGCCGAACACGTCCCGGCCGACGATCACGTAGCCGTGCTCGTCCATGACCAGGGCGTCGAGGTCGAGGGGGACTCCTTCCTGGAGCGGGTTGCGGGTCATCTCGTTGACCTCGATGCGGCGGGCGTCAAGCATCCGCAGGTGCAGCCGGGCGACGGCGTCCTCGCCGGGCAGGTCGAGGGCCTGGGCGATGGCGCGGGGCTGCACGTCGGCCACGGAGGAGCCGCGGCGCGGCATCAGCAGCTTGAACTTGCGGCCGTTCTCGTTCTGCTCCACGTCGTAGAGCTCGGAGCCGGCCCAGGGGCTGAACTCCTTCCACACGGCGGGGAGGTTGTTCATGTCGAGCTCGGCGTCGGTCAGGGCCCGCAGCCGGACAGTGAGCTTGGCGCGGTTGGCGGGCAGGTCGTCGGGCCGGTACAGGTTCACGTTGCGCGGTGGGACCTCGAAGGCGATGGAGACCGCGTCCTGGCCGACGGAGAGCGCGCTCTTGGCGGTCGTCGACAGGACGATCGCGGTGAGGGTGTCGCCGTCGATGTGGGCGTCGCGCAGTTTGGAGAAGGGGAGTTCGCCGCGTTCGGCAGCGATCCACTCGTCCCAGCGGGTCAGGTACCAGTCGATGTCGTGCTGTTCGGCGCGCGGGGCGGCGGGGTCGGGGCGGTCCCACACCCAGGTGCCCCAGCTCGCGCCGAGGGAGGCGACGGCGGTGTGGGCCCACCAGGGCATGTCGGCGAAGCCGGTGGCGGGGATGGTGGCGAGGGGGCCTGCCCGCAGGGCCATCTCGGTCGGGCTGTACACGCGCCACCAGCCGCTCTCCCAGTTGGGCAGGAGCTTGTCCCAGGCGGCCCGCAGCAGGTTGCAGCGGGCGCGGCGGGCGTCGGCGGTGGCGCCGCGGACGAGGGCGGGCCGCTGGTCGTGCTCGTACCAGCCGTGGCCGATCGCGGCCGTGGGCACGAGGAGTCCGTCGGTGCCGACGATCGGGGCGAAGTCGTGGTCGTGCTCGAGGCGGCGGCGCATGCGGCGGATGGTGCGGCGGTAACCGCGGCGGCTGGCGCGGCACATCCACTCCCAGGGCTCGCCCTGGCCGGGCAGGAAGCGCCAGGGACCGGGCTTGAGGCCGAGGGCGGCCCAGCCGAGCGCGGCAGCGGACGCTCCGGCGGTGGTGAACATCAGTGGGTCGCCGGACAGCAGGCCGGAGGCGGCGCCGAGCCCGGAGCCGAGGTAGAGGCCGGGGTTGTTGATCTGCGCCAACTTGGCCTGCAGGAATGTGGGTTCTGCAGCGTCCTCGGTCTCGGTGGTGTCTTTCCCCGATTCGGTCGTGGTCGTCATCCGGCTTTCTCCAGTTTCCGGGTGTGAGAAAGGGCGGGGCCGTCGCGTGGCCCCGCCCTTTCGCGGTTGCTGTCGGTGTGGTGGCTCAGGTGGCTGTCGCCGCGGCCGCGTCGAGGATGTCGGCGTGGTCGAACGCGAGCTGCGGCAGGGCGTTCAGCGGCCACCACTGCGCGTGGGCGGCGTCATCGCCCGCCTCGGCGGCCGTGCCGGGCAGGACGGTCAGGTGGTAGGCGACGGTGACGTACCGGCCGCGCGGGTCGCGGTCGGGTCGGTCGAAGGCGCCGATCTGATCCAGTTCCTGCGGTGCCGCGTGCACGCCGGTCTCCTCGGCGAGCTCACGGGCCGCGGCCTCGCGGCTGGTCTCGCCGGGGTCGACGTGACCGCCGGGCAGCGCCCACTGGCCCTTGAACGGGGCGAAGCCGCGCTCGATCAGCAGGACGTACCCGTCGGTCGTGGTGACGACGACGTCGGCGGTGTAGCGGATGGTGGTCTCGGTGTGGGCCATGCCGGCTCCTGGTCTGCTCGGGTGTGAGGACAAGTTGGTGCCGCAGCCGCCGGTGAAGCGGCTGCGGCACCAGCTGTGGTGATCGCGCCTCTAGTTGCGTTCGATGAAGACCGGCTGAGCCATCTGCACGTTGTGCGTGCGGTTGGTGTCGGCCATCCGGCCGTGCAGGGCGCGGGTGTCGGCTTCCATGCCCTGCGCGGAGGCCGACAGTTCGTCCGCGGTCGACAGGATCGAAGCCACCGTGCCGCCGCAGGCGTAGGAGAGTCGGGCGACCTCCATGTAGGCCTGGGTGGTCGGATCGTCGACGTCGAGCACGCCCATGGCGTCCGAGAGGTAGCGGGCCGAATCGGCCCGTTCATCGTGGCGGGCACGCAGCTTGCCCACCTGGTGGGTGATCCTGCGTGCGCGCACGCCGTAGGCGCCGCACTTGGCCAGGATGCCCACGTAGCTGATGGCGGTCTTCGCGCTCTCCTTGAAGCTCACTGCGCGCTCCTGATCTCGAAGGTCTCGTTGTGGGCGGCCAGGTCTTCGTCATCGACGCGGTCGGAGATGTATGCGTCGCGGGTGGCGACGGACTCCATGTCCTTGGCGATGTCGGCGTAGACGCCCTGACCGGCAATCAGGAGGCCCTTGGCCTTCCAGACGCCTTCGCTCTGCGCCATCGTCAGGCCGCGCAGTTCCTGCAGCTGCGCGGCGAGGGTGGCGTACTTCTCCTTGCAGCTGACCATCCAGGCGGCGATCCGCTCGCCGAATCCGGCGTCACGGATCTGCACGACGAGCTCGTCGCCCTTGGTCGCCTCGCGCTGGCAGACGTTCTGGACCTTCTCGTAGACGGCGAGGTCGTCGTCGCACATGAGGTTGAGTTCGTCGCTCTCCTCGGCGACGGAGGTGTACGACACTTCCGCCGCGGCGCGACCCGTGCCTTCGGGGGCAGCGGTCGTCGCACCAGGCGCCGTCGGCGTCGCATCGGGGGCGGCCGTCGTCGCACCGGCCGTCGCACCGCCCGTGACGGGCGGCGTGACGGGCGGCGTGACGGGCTTTTCGGCCGTCACGGGAGCCGTCGCAGCGTCGGGCGGCCCGGCTGCGGCCGGCTTGGCCGCTTCCGCGTCGCTTCGAGGTGCCGGAACAGCGCCTGCGGCGCCGTCTGCGGGCTTTTCCGGGGCTGTTGGATCACTGGTTCCGTCCTTTGCCTTGGAGGGGCTCTCGGGGCCCGTGGAGGGCTTTGTGGCGGCGCCGACGGTCGGCGGGTAGGCCGGGGGCGGCGGGATGGTCGCAGGCGGCCTCGCCACGAGGACGTGGTTGGGGTCGGGGGCGACCAGCGGGGCCGGGTCCGGTCGGCCGGCCTTCACCTCGCGGTCGCGGTAGTCCTCGACCGCGCGTCGGCCGGCGTCGTCCGGCGTGGTCTTCCGGTGGCGTCGGATGAGGTCGCCGATGCGGCCGGCGGGGGAGCGGTAGCCGCTCTTGAAGGTCCCGGGCAGGTCGACGTCCGCCACCGGCACGCCGTGCTTCTCGGCGATCTTCTGCACGGCCCTTTCGTGGCGCGCCTTCTCGCGCAGGGCGGCGCGCTCGGCGGGGCCCACGTTGAGCTTCGCCTGCTCGCTCTGAGCGCCCGCGGCCCATGCCAGGGCGATCGCGACCATCAGAAGTTCCATGGTGTTCCCTTCACGGGTGGTGACCGCCGGAAGTGAACGCAGGCCCTCGCGCGCGTACGTACGCGTGTAGGGGCGTGTCAAGTTCACTCACCGGCGGGGTGAATTCACGGGTGAACGATCACCGTGAGTAGCGTTCGGTGATCTGCTGCAGAGAGACGCGGACCTCGTTCCAGGCCCGGTTCGCGACGGCCGGGTCGAGCTTTTGCAGCTCGCTGCGCAGCCGGTCCAGGCGCTTGATTGCGCCCTCCTTCGGGGACCGCGCATCGGCCTTTTTGATCTCGGTGTTCCAGTGCTTGGATCCGCCCACGAACGGGCTCCAACCTCTCGTCGTCGACAGCGATTCGATGGGGTGCGCCGTGCTCGCCGGGTCTGCTCCCGGGCGGCTCGCGGGTCTGCAGCCAGGGGCTGCTCGCCGGTCTGCTCGCCCGTTCACTCGTCGGGTCTGCGCGGGTGGTTCGACTGCTTTTGTTCCGGCAGTCGCAGCAGGGCCCAGCCCTCCGCACAAGGCGGTGGGCTGGGCTCCACTGGTGGTGCCGGACACCTCAGATGGCGGCCTGGTCGTCCTGAGCGGCCCGGTCGTGCTGGTCGGTCTTCGTCTCCTTCTCGGCCTCGGCTTCGGTCTGCAGGGCCTTCCAGATGGGGCGCGTCTTCTCCTCGGCGCCCTTGAAGCCGGCCTGCCGGTAGACGATGGAGGCCTGCCGGTAGGACGGCGGCGGGTGCTCGAGGCTGCGCAGGGCCCGCAGCACGACCGTGATCTGCTCGTCGGTCAGCTGCTCGTCGGGCTCCGGGGTCGCGACGCCGGTCTTCACGGCGATCTCGGCGACCTTGACGTACAGCCGCCGCTTGTGACGCGCGAGTTCGGCGTCCTCGTCCGTCGCGTCGTCACCGTCGTTGACCTGCGTGTCGTCGCCCGTCCCGTCGCGTTCGGGGCCCGCGACGGCGTCATCGGCAGTCTCGACGGGTGTGACGGGCTCGTCCTTGCCGTCACGCGCGTCGCGGCCGGCGGGCAGGGCGGGTGTGACGGACTCGGCGAGCGCGGGTGCGGTGCCCGTGACGGCGGCAGGGGCCGTCACGGTGGGCGCGCCGACCATCATCGCGAGCGCCGCGTCGGCGCCCTGCGTCATACGCTCACGCTGAACCGTCACGAGGCCCGTGCCGAGCGTCACGTCGCCCGCCCCGACCTTCTCCAGGAGGTCCCACGCCTTCAGCTCTGCCGCCCTGCGCTGCTTCTCGTCAGGGTGGTTCTGGGAGACGTGCCACTGGTACTGCAGCTTCTGCAACGTCTCGGCGTTGCGCCGCTCGGCTTCCTTGTCCTCGCCCGTCGCGTAGACGACGATCCGGCGGGCGAGCAGGCCCAGGCCCTCGGCGGACATGCACATCGCCATCGGGGTGACGGCGTAGACGACGGAGTCGGTGGTGTTCTTGGCAACGACCGCTCCGACGGCGGCGGCGACGGCGGGCAGGACCCACAGGCCGACGCGCACCGCGGTGGGTGCGGCCTGGCCGAGCAGGATCAGACCGACGTAGACGAGCGACAGGACGAAGGTGACGCCTTCACCGGCGGCGACGACGCCGAAGGCCGTTCCCGCGTCGGGGAAGTTCGCCATCATGTTGGTCGCGGTGCCCCAGGCGCCGACGCCGCCGATGCCGACCATCGGCACGGCAGCGCCGACGAGGATCTTCGTCTGTCCCTTGGTGAGCGTGCGGCGCGGCTTGTCGGGGGTCGGGTGCTGTGCTTCCAGGGGAGTTGTCATCAGGGGTGCCTCTCGTGCTGTGCGTAAAGGGCTGGGCCCGGCGCCCGGGGGGGCGGGCCCAGCGGGGAAGGGCCGCCCTCCGAGGGGAGGCGCGACCGAGGTTCGGGGACCTGCCCGGGGGCAGCCGTGTGGACAGCGTCAGGACGACGGAGCCGGGTGCCTGCACGGATGGACGATCTCGCCGTTGGGCAGCAGCTCGCCGGTGTCGTCGAAGTGCAGGACGGAGTTGCACAAGATGCTCCAGCCCTGTTCGGGGTGGGCGGCGACGACCCTGGCGGCGTCCCGGTCGGGGCTCTCCGCGCTCGGGCACCGCGGCGTGTGCAGACACAGGGGGGCGGGCTGGCGGTCGTAGGGCGGAGCGGGGGTGGTGGGGGTGCGGTGCATGAGGCCCTCCGATCGGGGCGCGGCCGCACATGCAGGGCGGCCGGTGCGGTAGCGGATCAGGCAGCGTGGCTGAGGGCGGAGTTCCTCTTGATGCGGCTGCGCTCCTGCTCGGAGGTACAGCCCCACACGCCGGACTCATCTCGGTCCAGGGCGTCCTTGAGGCACTGCGCGATCAGCGGGCAGCGGCGGCAGATCTTCTTGGCCTCGGCGATGTCCAGCAGGGCCGGGCCGGTCTCCCCGTCGGGGAAGAACAGGTCGGGATCCTCGTCGGCGCAGGCCGGGCGCGGCTGCGCGGGGGCCGCGGTGGACAGGGCGCGGTTGCGGTACGCGGCGGTGCGGATGATGGCGTGCACGGAGGCCTCCAGGCGAGTCATGGGCCGTGTCTGTGGTGGTCAGTTGTGGTGTGGAGGTCGGTGACGCGGTGACCGGCCTCCCAGGCGGCGGCTGCCGCGATCGAAGCGGCGGCGAGAAGCAGCCGTGTGCGCGGGTGGGTGACGCCGATGCGGGAGGCGGCTCGGGCGGCGCGGTGCTGCGCCGCCCGAGCCGCGTGTATGAGGTGTGGCATCAGAGCCCGAGCGCGGAGCACGCCGCGCACCGCCAGGCGGTCGGCCTTCCGGGCTGGACCGTGGCAGCCGGGGCGGCGCCGAGCCAGGCGCCGCAGCTCTCGCACTGCATTCCTCCGCCGCTCGTGACGGGCGCAGGGGCCGGGACGGCGCTGTTGGGCGGGCAGTCGGTGCCCGTGCAGTTCCAGCGTCCGCACAGGACGCACGCGTCGTCGGCCATCGTCGGCCGGTGCAGCGTAAGGATCGGCTGGCGCTCGTAGCCGGGCGCCATCTCCTGCAGCGTTCGGCGCGCCCGTCGGCCGGCGGGGACCTGGGCGTCGGCGTGACGCACCATGTCCGCGACCAGGCGGTGGAACTCGTCGACGGCGGCGCTCGCGCACTGTCCGCTGTGGAAGTGGCCGCAGCGCTGGCACGCGTACTCCGGGTTGTGTGCGGCCTGTACCGCGCGGACTCCGGGGCGTGTCATGATCGTGCTGGTCAAGGGAGCCTCCCTAAAGGTCCGTTGACTGGACGGCCCCGGAAGGTGAGAGCTTCGGGGCCGTCGCCTTGCCGACGTGTTCCGTCGGCCGTGCGCCCTGCGCACGCCGCCGCCGACCGGCCTCGGGGAGAGGGCGGTCGACGACGGGCAGCACAGGAAGTGGGGCGGATGTACCGCCTTGATATGCGGCCGCCGAGCGGAGGGCTCAGGCGCTGGCCGGGGCCCCGGAGAGGCGGCCGATCTTGGCCACGTCGTCCTCGTGGCTCTTGATCAAGCTGGCGGCTTGCGCCTGAAGGTTCTTCGCCTCGCGTGCCCGGTAGCCGTAGGTGGGCGCGTAGTCCTCGGGCTCGGCGACGTGCCACTCCGCGGCCTCGGGAAAGCCCGCCTCCCGGAGCGCCTCGACGTAGCCGTAGCCCTCCTCGCAGGAGTTCTCCTTGTGCGCCCAGGCGATCCGCTCCGCCTTGGCGTCGAAGGCCTCCGCGGCGGCGGCCAGTTCCTTGTGCGTGTCCAGGAGGCGGGCCACGGCGGACTGCCACTCCGGCGTGGCCTCGGGCTTGCGCAGGTAGCCATAGGCCGCGTCGGCGGCGCGCTGCGCCTGTTCCCAGCGCTTCCAGGCCGCGGTGGCCTCCCCGTTGCCCAGGATCTGCTTCAGGTCGCGCACGTACTTGGCGTTGCGCCACCGCGTGCGGGCCTCGTCGTAGACCTGGTCGAGGAAGTGGCGGGCCTTCTCGCGGAGTTCGTACTCGTCCTCCGTCGCCACCTCACGTCCGTGGAACTCGTCCTCGAACTTGTAGGCGAGCTTCAGGTCCTTGGAGTACCGGTCGTACGGCTCCTCGGGCTTGGGCTCCGCTCCGGTGAAGGGCTTGAAGGTGTAGCTGTTCCCCCAACCCGAGGGGTGGGGCTCCGCCTTCTCGAACTGGGCGGGCAGGTAGGGAGCGATCCGGCGGGTGAAGATCTCCTTCAACTCGTCGGTCGTGACGCGGAAGGTGTGTCCCAGCATGCTGGCTCCTTGATCGTGTGGTGACTTCTCTTGCGAGCAGCGACGGCCCCCGTCCTGCCCCCCTGTGGGGGGCAGGACGGGGGCCGTGGTCGTTCGTCCGGGGCGATCAGCAGGCACGGCGCCGGGGTTCGGCGCGTCGCGCGCCCCTGCCCGTTGCGCCGTTTTGTCTTCCTTCATGGTTCGTTGATCGGGGCCCCTATGCACGCCGCCGTCGAACGACCCGACTGAAGGGGCCGTTCGGCGACGGGCAGCACAGGATGCGGTGTAGGTGCAGTGCGCGGCCGCTTCCTCCGTGCTGCTCGGCTTATCTGACGAGGGAGCCAAGGTGCCCTCGGTTCGACGCGGTCCCTCGCCTCCGGATGAACCAGGTTCCGAAGGGTCGTGGGGGAGTGGCGCGTCGTTCTTTTTCGTCGTGAGGCTGTCGGCCCTCTGCGCTCGCATCAGTAATGAGCACCCGGTTGCCTGTTACAGCTCCCGGGGCGTCGCCCCTACACCAAAGGGCGGCGCCTGATGGTCAGTTGGCACATGCCGGCTGCCACCACCTGGAGGTAATGGCACCTGACGACGGGTCTCCACTCACCTAGGCCGGTGTGGTCACGGCTGTAGTGCGGTGGTGGATCACGCTGTGGAGTTCTCAAGGCCGCGGGTGCAAAGGCACTTGGGGTGGCCGTGAGCAGTGGGGCGGTTGCGTCCTCCCGACCGCTCGAACATGACAGTACCCTAGGGTACCCTAGGGTGCCAAGCGCTAGGCTAGGGTCGGCCGAAATTCAGAGAAGGGGAGTCGCATGGAGGAAGGGCTCGCTCATCTGGCGCCCTACGCCCGGATCGCAGCCATCTACAGGAAGAAGATCGAGTCAGGTGAGCTCCCTGTCGGAGCTCGGCTCCCCAGCCATGTAGAGATGCGAGAACTTCACGGCGTCAGCAAGGCAACCGTGGAGAAGGCCGTGCGTACGCTGCGCGAGCAGGGCCTGGTGCGTGCCACGCCCGGCATTGGTTCACGGGTCGTTGGAATGCCGTTGCCTGTCTCCAGTGGCACCGAGCGCACGGACCGAGGCCGCCGAACCGGCTCCTCCTGGGGGAACGGTGAAAGTTCGGACTCCCACACAGCCGAGTTGGTCAAAGCACCGGCCGACGTGGCTCAGAACCTGGGAATCGATGAGGGCTCGCGCGTGGTGAGACGGACACGCGTGTACCGCGATACGCACGGCATCATCGCCCACTCCACTTCCTGGATCCCGAGGGAGTTCGCAGAGGCCATCCCGGCGCTGCTCGAGCCCGAGCGCTTGAGAGGCGGCACTTCTCTGAATGTGATCGCGCAGAAGACAGGGCGCGTGGCGGTGAAGCGTGAGGAAACCCAAGCATCCAGGCTGGCCGACGCTTCTGATCGCCTCAAGCTCGGCCTTGAGCCCGACACGGTGGCGGCCATCTTGGTGTTGACGTCGCTGTTCCTTGACGCTGACGAGGTGCCGATCGAGTACGGCGTCGACCTGGGCGCGCCGGGGCGGATCCGCAAGGAGACCTCGGAGGTAGTGCTTTGAGCTCTGCGGGGTCCACCTCGTCCTTCGGCGCGCACTGTGTGCTGATGACCGGCCTGCCGGGGTCGGGGAAGACCACGCTTGCCCGTGCCTTGGAGAGCGCCGGGATGCTTCGCATCTGTCCAGACGAGCGAGTCTGGAAGGAGCACGGGCACTACGGCACGGACTTCCCTCGCGGCGAGTACAAGGTGCGGGAGGCTCCCGTGCTTGAACAGGTCGCGCGGGATCTCAGTCGCCAGATCGCCGCCGGGCACGATGTGGTTCTTGATCACGGCCTGTGGACTGCGCAGGAGCGCCATGAGTGGCGCTCCCTGGTCGAGCAAGCTGGTGGCGTTGCAGTCCTGGTCTATCTGCCAGCCGACCTGGACGTCCTGTGGGAGCGCATCGAGAAGAGGAACGAGCAGACGCTCGACGACCCGAACGCCATGTTCTTTTCCTACAGCGACTTGAGGCGGCACGCTGGCCGGTTCGTTCCTCCTGGCGCAGACGAGCCCCACGTCCGGTTTACCGGTGTTGTCGATGCGGTTCTGCGTGCCTTGAGAACGGGGGAGGCCGGCCCCACATGACTCGCACGCGCCTCTCACACTTGTCTACGCCCCATGGGGGCCATGGGCCCAGAACTCCCGTAGGTCTGCCCATTCTTCGGGTCTCCTGCGGCGGCGGCTTAGCGAGTAGGACCAGTGAAGGGCCTGTCAACAGCGGTCACCGGCTCACCGCCCTGGGCAGGGCCCGGGGTGAGGGCGCCGATGGCAGCCTGCAGCGTGTCCGCGTCCCGCTTCCAGCGCTTGGGGGCGATCAACTTCAGCCTGGGGGCGGCGTCTGGCCGCGTCATGACCTGGCTCTTGCAGTCGATGACCGGGATGAGCCCCTGGTGGTGCCCCCAGAGCAGGACGGGCTTGTGAGCGATGAGAGAGCGGAGTTCGAGGCGGGCAACCGGGCCGAGGAGGTAGACGCGACTGCCGGCCCTCTTCTGCTTCCCGACGACGATGAGGCCGTCGAGAGTGCTGACCAGCTGTTTCCAGTCGTTCGGGTCGTACGGCCGGTCGTCGCCGAAGACGTTGCGGTAGTCGAGGACCTCCACTCCCTCAGGCAGAGCTCCCGTGATCTGCTCCCGCCAGCCGTCCCATTGAGGTCTTTCCATGACCTTGGGGCCAGCGCTGATGTACACACGCACAGGTGCGCCCGGCTCGCGTTCTGCCTTGATCTTCCACATGGCGGCGCTGTAGCGGCGCTGCTGTGTTGGGCCGGCGAAGGTGGCCACGTCCAGGGGATCAGTCGTCGGCGTCGCGTGCATGGCGCTCATCATGCCTGGTGGCACTCCGCCGTTTCACCGGAGGGGAACGTCGCGCGTCTGGTGAGCCGTCAAATCGCCCTACACAAGCACCGACACGGGTGTTGCCGGGGTGTCGTTTCGGATCGCGGGGGAGGTACTGTGTTCGGTGAAAAGATCAATACCGACATGCTGAGGCCCCGCGAGGCTGCACTCCGGGGCCCGGCCGCAGACCCTAGTAGAGAAGGTCTCGACATGCTCCAGGGTACCCGTGCCCTACGACACTCACCCCAGGCACCCACTGCCGTTGCAGCGATGACCAGCGCGTCGCTCCGGCTGGAGGGTGCCTTTGTTGCGCTTCCGTACGCCTCTGCCTACGGACACACCTCTCCCCGAAGGGAGATCGAGGTGATCTAGAAGAAGGGCGGCATTCGCCGCCGGGGGCCAGTCCTCAAGCGATTCGCCGTCGCCTGATCTGGCACCCCATCTGCCACCAGAGGGATTCGCCGTCCCCCTGAAGGGATTGTCCGCCCGGTAGCCGCCGGTCGAACAGTTCGTACTCGGTTCGCCAGAACCAGAAGCACCCGAGGGGCTTCTTCATGCCCTTCTCCGTGGAAGGACGCTGTCATTCTGCACTACTGCTGGCGCTTCTGCCAGCCCGCCTGCGCCCGTTTGATGGGCTTTTGGGGGCCTGCTGCGGCGTGCGTGACGCAGGCCGCTGACACGGCTTGCCCTGTTTTCCCGTTTTGCGTCCAGCTGGGGTGGGGGGCTCTCCGATGACTGGGAGCGCGGCGGCAGCCGCTTCCTCGACCGCCCGCCCGGCCTGGAGCACCGCATCGCCGCTTCCTCAGCCGCGCAGCGGGCTGCGCCTCGTGCCGTCGACCGCCGGTCCTGGCCCTAAGCGCCCGGCGGGGCATCCGCTCGCTCTGGGCCGAGACGCGCGAGCTCGGCTGGGCACGGCCGTGCGCGAGCTGCTGAACGCTGATGGACTGAAGGATGCTCCCGATTCCGTGCGTCTGGCTGTGGTGGTGCTGGCAGCCCGGACTCCGTCGGAGTCGGGCGTAGTAGACATCTGGACCAGTGAGCTGGGCAGGTGGCTCGGGCTGTCGACGTCGTACGTCGCCTCGATGGTCGTGCCCGGGCTGCGCCGCTCGGGGGTGGTCTCGGTGAAGACCGCGGAGGGCGAGGTCGGCCAGGACGCCGGCCTGCGGTGCCGTGTTCTGCCGTTGTGGTCTGCTCGAGACCGGGTGGGTCACCCGTTGAGGTTGGCGAAGCGGGAGTTCGCGACGCTGCTGCGGCTGCTCGAGGCCGTGATGGGACCGGGCTGGAAGCACCGGGACGGGCGGGTCACCCCTGCCGGGCTGCTCGGGGAGGGCCCCGATCGGGAGGCGCGGACCGGCCGGGGCGCGGCGACTGACCGCCTGGCGGCTCTGCTGCTTGTGCTGGAGGCACGGGCGAACGGACGGGTGCGGCTGTGCGGCGGCGCGGTGGATACCCGGCGTGGCCGCGCAGCGGCGACGGTGGCTCGCCTCCTGGGGTGCAAGGCGTCGGCGGGGGAGCGGGTGCTGCAGCGGCTTGAGGCCCGTGGGGTGGTCTACCGGCGGCGTGTGCGGACGCGTTCGGGCCTGGCGAGCCGCTCGTACCTGGTTGTGCCATCGGTAGCGGCCGCGCATGGCCGGGACACGCACGGCGATGATCGGGAGGTGTGCTCGGGTGCCTCTGGCCGCGGTTTTTCAGACCCCGCGGTTACGGCAGAGCCGGGACGCGGGACGGCTTGCCCGGAAGATGCGCAGGTCAACGAAGCCTCGGAGGCTGACCAGGCGTCTGGTGCAGAGCCCGCGTCTACGGCAACCCTTCACACTGATCACTCTCACCTGGGTTCTCAAGTCTCTTCCCGTACGTCCTCCTTGGGCTTTTCCGGCGCAGCCGGGAGCGGGTCCAGTGATCTGCCGGGTCGCGCGCACGAGCGCGAGGACGGCCCGCTGCGCGGGGAAAAGCCGAATGAGTCCCCGGTCGATGAGCAGGCCGGGCCGTCGACGGCGGGTTCGTCAGGCGGGGGAGTGGCTAGGCGGCAGGTCTGCCCGGTGGATCTTGACGTGCGGGTTGCTCTGGAGCCGGTGTCGTGGCTGTGGCGTCAACTCTCCAGATGGCAACAGGGCCAGGTTGCCGCTGCGGCCAAGGCCGAACTGGGCAGGTTGACCGGCCTGTTGGTGCAGCCGGATGCGGCATCGCGGCGTCTGGCCGAGCGGCTCTCCCGGCGTCTCGTGGAGGTGGGTGGCGAGGCTTTGGTCTCGTCGCCGTACGGGTGGCTGATCGGCCGCGGCCTGGTCCAGCGGCCGTCGTGCCCCGACGAGCGGTGCGATGACGGGATCCGGCTGGACACCGGCGCCCCGTGCGAGGGTTGCAGCAACGTGATCCACCTGAAGCGGGCCCGCCGACGCACTGCTGCGGCCCGCATCGACCGGGATCGGCCCGGCCTGCCCGCCGCCGAGCGGCGCCAGGTCCTCGAGGAGCAGCTGCGCGAGACGGTCGCCGCGGAAGCCGACGAGGCCGTTCGCCAGCACGAGCGTGCCGCGTTCGTCCGGGCTCAGCGTGCGGAGGCCCGGGAGGCGGCCCGCGAGCAGGCGGAACGTGAACAGGCACAGGCGGCGGCCGAGGCAGCCGCCCGCGAGGCCCAGCCGTGCCGCACCTGTGGCGTCCAGAACGCGGCAGGTCACTGCGGGCGCTGTGCCGATCGGGAGAGCGTGCAGCGGCTGCTGCGGGATGCCGTCGACCTCGCGGTCGCGGTGCGCGCCGACCTCACCAACCCGGCAGCGGCCCGGGCGTTGGCCGAGCGGTGCGACGCCGATACCCGGCAGTTGCTCGCCGCGAAGACCCGTCAGCAGAGCGGCGAGGGCGCCGCGGCCGCGAGCGCACGCCTGCGGGCCGAGGTGCAGTTCGCACGGCGTATCCGGATCGAGCGGCGACAGCAGGCCTTGCGCCGTCTGGCCCGCAGCGATGCCGCGGTGGCGGCCGGCGACGCCGCGTACGAGGCGCACCGCCGGAGCCTCCCGCAGGCGCCGAAGGAAGACGCGCAACTTGCCGCCCGTGCCGCCGAGCAGCGGGAGGCAGAGCGGATGCTGAACCAGCTCCTGGACCAGCTGGCCGCCGTACGGGCGGGCGCGATGGAGCGGGTGGTTGTGGCTTGATCTGCAACTCCCATTCCCTTGTCCGCCCGTGGCATCCGGCTCGGTGCCGGACGTTGTTGGCGCTCCAGACGCGCGCCAGGAGGCCGTGAGACCCGGTCCGGCCGGGGCAGCACGGGCCGGTCAGGTGTTCCGCCAGTGTGCGTGGAGCTGCTGGACATCGGCATCCAGGACGTCCCGCAAGTCGTCCTCGTCGTCAGGGACTTCCAGCCCGGCCGCCGCAGCGATGGCCGGGTACTGCTTGCGTACGCCGGTGTCGGCCGCAGCGAGGAGGCTCGACAACAGTGCCTGGTCCGACGGTGTCGCTTCGTCGACGGCGATCAGCAGACGCACCTGGTCCTCGTGTGTCATGTTCGGCAGCGCTCCGCCGAGTTGCTGCTCCAAGCGCCGCCAGGTGGTGGTGGCACCCTCGCGGGCCGCCTTCTTGAGGGCGCCACGCACGGCCGCGGCCGCGGAGCCGAGCTTGTCCGGAGCCAGCGTCGGCTTCTGAGGAGCGGGGGAGGGGCCGGCGGGTTTCCGCGGAGGGAAGCGGCCGATCCAGGTCTGCGCGTGCCGGCGTTCCCTGTCGGTGAGGTGGTCGCCGATCTCGTCAAGGGCGGTGGCCAGCTTCGCGACGAGCTCGCGTCGCTCGGCATCGGATGTCACACGGTTCTTGTTGAGGCGTCCGAGCATGCTCCGGGCGCGGCCGAGGGCTGAGCGCTGCCGCTTGCTCAATCCGTCGCTCGCGTCGGACGGGCGTGCTGCTGGCACGCCGACCGTCTCCCGTGCGCGGACTGCCCGCAGCGAGCGTCGGGCGGCGGCCATCAAGATTCGCTCTTCCGGGCCGGGCGGGCCGTCGTGCTTGAGGAAGTCCTGGATCTGGGGGAGCAGAGAGCGCACGGTGGAGCGGTCGTGGCGCTGTGTGGCTTCCTTCAGCCGGCCGAACAACAGACTCCGCAGTCGCTGCTGCTTGGTCAGGAAGCGCTCGGCATTGGTGAGGACGGCGTTGAGGAGGTCGAGGGCGGCACCCTCACATCGGTCTCGCTGCTCCTTCGTCAAGTCGTGGAGCTCCCGCGCGCGTTCGCTGTCGCCGGCGCGAACGGCGGTGTTCAGGCGGCGCAGCAGAGCGCCGATCTGCAACGGCAGGCGGGCGGCGGGCCGTGGCGCGGCCCGTACGGGTGCGCGGACCGGCTCGGCGCGCCGCCCAGGGGAGGGAGCGGGTGGAGGGGTGGGGGTGTGCTCGATGCGGGTGGCGGTCGGAGTCCTGAGCCGTCCGTCGGGGGTGATCTCGCATTCGCCGGGGGTGTACCAGTCGGTGCCCTCGTGCGGGGTTTGTGTGCCGAACTCCAGGGTTCGGCGCGAGCCTTCGGTGGTGAAGCGGATGCGGTTGACGTAGCCGAGTTCGACCAGGCGGTCGGGGGAGACGGGGACGCCCGGCCCCAGGATCAGTTCGCCGCCGGCGGTGCCGTTCCAGTCCGCGGGCAGCGAGGGGTCCATGTGGATGCGCAGGCGGTGGCCGGCCAGGTCGATGTCGACGATCGAGCCGAGCGGTGCTTCGTCGTCTTCGACGAAGTGGTACGCGGGGTGGTGGCCCTGCTGTGTGAGCCAGCTGCGGGTGCCGGTCTTCACGTACAGGTGGTCGGCGCTGCCGGTGCCGTGCGACCGGCGCGTGCACGGCGGCAACAGGCCGGTGAGATCGGGCAGGTGGTAGAAGTGGCAGACCCGGTTGTCCAGGCAGCGGCGAGTCGCGAGCTCGCCGCCGCAGCCGCCCAGCAGCAGGCCGCACCACAGCCTCGTGTCGGCGTAATCGCGGCGGAAGACGTCGAGCTCGTCGGGCTCGGTGGGGCAGACCACCGGCTCGTCGGAGTCGGCGCTCGCCCCGCACACGGCCGTCTGGATCAGCCGACGGTCCTGCCCCATGCATCCCCCATGTTGGTCACCCCAGCCCTCCAGCCGAGCCGGCGGGTTCCGGGCCCCGCCGCCGGTGGCGGAGCTCTACCCCGCCCGATGCCTGTTCACGATCCGATTCTGCTGCTGTTCGAACGTGACGGCACGGTCACGCGCCCTCGGTCGAAGGGCGCGATTGCGCAGCGTCTGCTGTGCCGGAAAACCGCGGATACAGGCGGCCGTTCTGGCACGGTAGGGCATATGAGGGGCGACGCATGCGGATTGTGGGACCAGTGCCTGACCTGCCAGATGGCGGTGCAGCGGCATCCCACGCCCCAGGCGGGGGAGATCGTGCTCGATCCCCGCCCGGTGGCCGCCGAGGCGATTCCCGAAGACCTTCGCTGGCATGTGCGGGCCGATGGACTGGCCATCCCGCTCGGATGGCGCGAGGCCGAGGACGACCTCGTGCGTGTCGAGCACGCAGCAGCCTGTCACGGCAGCGATCCACGGCTGGCCGGCGTACGCCACCGCTTCGCGTCCGACGAGCCGCCGCAGGACGTGGACCTGCTCCTGCCTCCGCGGCTGCCGGCCTTCTGTGATGCGCAGGCTCTGCGCGAGGAACTGCGGGCGTCACCGCCACGCGATCACGTCCTGGGTGTCGCCTGCCCCACATGCCGGGCGTTTCGGTCCGAGCTGTGCCACGAGGACGGGGCCGTCCGCACGGCCAACCACCGCGAGCGCATGAGCCTCTATCGCCGTCTGCGGCACCGGATCCTCCCGCCCACCGGCCCGCGGTCCTCCGACGCCCGCGACGTCGCGTGCCCCACCTGCAGGTCCGCAGCCGGCCGCCCCTGCCTCGACGGTGACGGCCGCGCCCTCGGGCGCGCTCACGCCGAGCGGACCCGCCGCTCGGCGTACGGGCCCTGGCCCGCCCCGGTACGGCGCGCGCCGACGCCGCCACCGCCCCCTGCCCCGGCCATAGACGAAGGGCCGATGCCACGGATGACGACAGACCCGGTGCGTGCGGTCGCCGACCTCAAAGCGGCGGCGCGCGCGGGCGCCGTGCGGCACCGCCAGGCCCTCAACCAGAGCCGAAACCGCGGCAGTTCCACACGGTGAGGGACACTCCGAGGGCGTCCGCCCTCGCGCGGCCGCACTCGAGGATGGGTCTCGGGCAAGGGAGCCGGCTCAGTGCAGAGGATCGTGACCCGGCTCGTACACCTTGGCACCATTCGTCGATGCCACGATCATGCAGCCGTCCGTATCGACGACCAGAGGGTCGCCGCAGCCGAACCCGTTGACAGTCCAGCCCACGATCGGACGCACGTGGCCCTTGGCGTCCCTGAGCTGCCAACCCGGCTGCGCGGGCAGCACCGTACACACGTCCTCGCGCTTGGCCGTGGCGTCATCGAGGGCGTGGAAGCCCTCCACCTCAATCGCCCTCACACGCCGCCCTGTCTCCCAGTCGACAACCAGGGCATAGCCTTCGTCGTCCCAACCGACGACCGGCCGGTTCTCCTCGTCCTTCTCGGTGCGGATGTAAGCGTGGTAGCCGAGCCCCTCGCTGCTGTGCGCCACGGCGGTTCCCCTCTCGGTCGGTCAGCTTCAGTACGTGTACCGCAGCCGGGTCGGCCGCCTCTAGGCCACGAGACGTTCGCGATGTGCGGCTGCGTCTTGGGCGCCATGGGGCAGTGGGTGCCGCAGTAGTCGTGGCGCCGAGGAGGACTGGACTCGCCGCGGACCAACCCGAGTTGATGAGCCGTCAGGGCCAGTCCTGTCGCTCCTGCTCCCGCCGGAAAGTTACCCCTAGGGGTTGAAGTTACCCCTAGGGGTAACTAATTTGGTGGCTGTCCGAGGGCGCTCGCCCCGGGCCACTTCGGGGGCGGCCCGTCAGGGTCTCCCATCCCCACAGGGAGGATGCGCCATGACCAGCGTGAAGATCACCGAATGCGCGACCCCGGACGAGCTGTACTGCCACTTCAGCGGGGAGCACGAGGCGCAGGACACCTACATCGAACTCGATGTCCGTCACGGCACCCTGCTGGCCGACTACAACGGGGTGATCGGCAGCGGGATCCCCTTCGAGGTGTTCCACGGCTTCGAGCGCCGCTATGCGATCCCCTTGCTGACCGGGGACGCGGCGAACCGTGTGATGCGCGAGATCGCCCCGCTCGCCGACCGGATCCTTGCCGACTGGGAAGAGCACTGGGACGGCAACAACATGGTCGCCCGGCTCGGCGAGGATGCCCGGGCCGCGGAGGAAGAGATCGAACAGCACCTGGGCGTGCACGCCGGAGCCGACGCCTGGGTCTCCGGTGACCAGGGCTTCCCGGCCGAGGACCTGATCGCGGAGTGGGACATCGACGGCGCCGTCAACGGCTGCGAGGCCGAGGAGTACGGCATCACCGCCGAGACCAGCGACGAACGCCTCGACGAGATCGCCCAGAAGATCGCGCAGGAGCTGGCCGAGTGCAGCGGGAGCAAGGTGGCCGTCGTGGACGGTCTGGACGAATACCTCCGCGGCGTGCGCCGCGACCTCACCGTCTAGTCTGCCGCCCCCACCATCCCTGCTCCCGGGAACCCGGGAGAGGACATTCTGTCCACGAGGAGTTCACAGATGTCATCGCAGTCGTCCGACTTTGAGGGCCGGCTGGCCGCCGCGACGGCGAGAATCCAGTACGGCAACGACGAGCGCAACGCCGGAGCGGACGACCGGGCCCGCGCAATCGCCGACGAAGCGGCCCGCCGCGGCCGCGGCGGGCCCCGGCAACTGGCCAACGAGCTCGGCGTGTCCCCGAAGACGATCTCGCAGGCGATCGCCCGCGCCCGCCGCGCCCCGTCGCCCGTCCATACGTTGCCGGGGGACACCCTGGAGCGGCTCTTCGCCGCCGAGCTGAAGGACCTGCCCCCGCTCCCGGCGCCGCACTGGGGGGCCCTGGTCTGGATCGTGCGCAGCATCTACATCGACGTCACCTGGATCGAGCAGCCCGGCCCCATGCTGGCCATGGAGGTCGAAGACGCCGAACTGGACGACGAGTACGCCCCCGACGACCTCGCCAAGGTGTGCCGCGGCTGGAGCAGGGTGCGGGCCCTCGCCGTCATCGACGCCTGCCAGCGCCAGGACCTCGACGCGCTCCCCACGACCGACTAGCCCGGGGGCAGCGCGCGGGGCCCGTCGTGTGAGGCAGCGACCTCGAGCGCGGCGCTGCCGAGAACGCCTCGTGCAGGGGAGCGGAAGGCAACTGCCGCGCGCCGCCGCTGTCAGTGCCATCTGACACCGTCTAGTCCACTCGACACGACGCCCAGGAGCGTGACGCATGAGCCGACCGGACACGCAGCCCGTCCCCAGCAGGAGTGCTGGCGTGGCTGCTCGCCTCAAGACCCTCATTCGCCGTCTGACGGTCGCGGTCATCGTCGGTGCCGCAGGCACCGCAATCGGCCAGATCAAGCCTGAGCCAGACGGCCAGTCCCTGCTTCCGACTGGTCTAGCGCACCTCTGCAATGCCCTCTTCTACCTGCTGGCCGTGCTCGCGCTCGTGCTCGTGCTGCGAGCCCTTGTCCGCTACCGAGACCAGCGCTGAGCGCCACGCCACGCACCGCGGTGGCCCGTCGCCAAGTGGCCTGTCGGCACAACCGGCTTCGGGGCAAGATCGAGGGAACGGGTTAACCGAACGAACGGGGGAGAGCGGTGGGAAAGCCGGAGGGCAAGGACGTACGGATCCCGTGGGTCTACGACGCGAACGGCGACCAGTACGACCGGGCCGCGATCGACGTCAAACCCGCTCCCCGCTACGTGCCGCCCCTGACCTGCGGCGGCTGCCGGATCCCCGTGCACGCCCGCCCCGGCCACGCCGACAGCCCGGACTCCCGCGCCTCGCACTACGCCAAGAACCCGGGACAGCAGCACAAGTCGAGCTGCCGGTTCGACCTCGACCAGCGCGGCAAGGAGATCGCCGGGCAGGCTCCGCCGGGCACCGTGGTCCGCCGCGGGGGCCAGTGGCGGCTGATCTGCCCGCCCCTGGGCGGCCCCGGCTCACGCCCCGGCGGCCCCCTCCCGCCGGGTCCGCCCTCGGGCGCCCGCCCGACCGCCTCCGGGCCGCGGAAGACCAGCGACCTGAAGGGGCCGGCCATCGCCTCGGCCCGCCGCATCGTCCGGCTCCTGGAAAACTTCCGCAACGACCCCCGGGCCAGCGAGCAGTTCGCCGCCGTCGCCCCCGGCGGCCGCCGCGACATCCCTTGGACCGAGTTTTGCCGCGGCCGCGCGGACGTGCACGAGCTCGCCCAGGCCCTCATCGACGGCACCGCAGCACCGATCCCGCACGCCGTATGGGGACCGGTGTCGACCGCCAGCGCCGTCGACGGCACAGCCGGCCGCACCTACGTGGTCAAGTACGTTGCCCGCGAACCCGTCCTGATCGGGGACCGTCGCGTGCCGCTGCAGGTGACGCTGCGCAGTACCAACGCGGACTGGATCGGCGCCGCAAGCCGCTCGGGCAAGTTCCTGGGCTACGGCCACTGGACGCTGTTTCCCAAGCCCGACCATGTGCGACGCGGGATCGAGATCCAGCTGTGGGTCAACGAGCCCTGGCAAGTGGCCCGCTGGGGCACCGACGGCACCCGACAGACCTTTCCGTCTCCGCCCCCAGCGGCACCGCCGGCCCCCAAGCCGGCGCCGAGTACCCGCAGCCTGCCCGCTCCCCCACCTCACGCGACACCCGCGAAGAAGGCGCCCCCGGCCAACAGCGCTACCGTGCCCGCGAGTGCGGACCAGCACGAGCCCGCCGCCCCGCCGCCTGCACCCCCGACGCCTCCGGCCACCAGCGAGAATGCCGCGATCCCGGACGCCCCTGCCGCCGCCCTACCGGTCGTCCCGCCGCGCGAGCTCCCCACGGACAGGCTCTCCGACCCGGTCGCGGCCGACGAGCCGAACGACCCTGCCCCGCAGGACGCTGCCCCCGAACCCGGCCCCCTCCAGGACGCCCCGGCGCAGCCGTCCGTGCCACCCATGCCCGGCGTACCGCCGCAGCCGACGACGCCTCCACCGCCCCCGCCCTCCACTCCGGGGCCGGAATCCCGGCCGCGTCGGAGGCTGAAGGGCTGGCTCGACCGGCGCAGGAAGCACCGCTGACCGAGGCCGCGGAGGCACCTTCCCCTTCCGAGAGCTGCGCCGGTCAACTGTCCGGCGAAGCAGGCAAGTTCGCGTGTCGAGTTCGGTAGTCTGCAGGCACCATACGGAGGGGGTTCATCATGCTGGGTCCGGTCGAACGCGGCGGGACGGAGAAGTCCAGGGCCGCCTTTCCGCTCCCGGCCCTGACCGTGGAGCTGGCACCGCAGGAACTGGCGGGACTGCCGGGTGACTACGACCTGATCGTGGTCGACGCGCCGCCCGGCGGGCTGCGACCGGTCGGCGGCCCGTCCCTCGACGACCGCTGATGCGGCACGTCGACGGCAGGCCGCACGCCCGCTGCCAGGTCGACGACGAGGACCAGGCCGTCACTGTCCACAGCTTCACCCGGGGGGCCGACCTGGACGGCACCCCATGAGCCCGGAATTCTTGCAGTACCTCGTCATGTCCTGGACCCTCACGATTGTCGCCTTTACGGCTCTCGCGTTCAGACGGATCTCGGAGAAGACCGTCTACGGCCTGTGCGCGCTCTCCCAGTTCACGATGTGCATCGCCGGATTCGTCACCCAGAACACGGCCGTCGCGTGCATCGCCGGCGCCGGCGCCGGTTATATGGCCTGGCGGTGGTGGACCGGTGGCGGGGACGACGACACGAAGCGCCGCCTGCGCCGGGCTCGCGTGCGGTTCCACGGTGTTCGCCGCACCGCCCCCGTGAGCGGCTTGTGACGATGCCCCCCCCCTCCCAGCGACCGAAGGCGCGGCGGTAGGTTCCTGGGTTATTCCTGTCCGGGCGTGCAGCACCGTTACGGAACTGAAGAGAGGCTGAAAACTCTTGTGGCCCAGGAGGCCACTTCAGGAGGGGGTGGGGTTCTCCATCGAGCTGCGCTCGCGCGCCGGACGGTAAGCCCCGTATCTCGGGGAACTTAGGTCCCTGTCCGGGCCGCCAGGAGCAGAGCGAGCGGTCCCGCGGGCAGCAGGAAGCGTCCCTTCTCAGCAGCGTCGATCGCGGCGTCCAGCGGCCACCACTCCAGAGTGAAGTCCATCTCGGTGGCAGTGAGTTCCCTCGGGCCGAGCGTCAGGTCGCGCGCGAGGAAGAGGTCGACGCGTGCGGTGGAGGCGAGGGTCATGGCGTAGCTGCCCAGCTGGGCCCAGCAGCGGGCGGTGACTCCCGCTTCTTCTCGGAGCTCGCGCCGCGCGCACGCGGCCGCGTCCTCGCCAGCCTCACGGCGGCCGCCGGGGAGGAACAGGTACCGGCCGCCGTGCTGGGGAAAGTGAGAACTGAGGATCGCGACCCGCTGCTCGCCGTCGAGCGCGGCGACCACGGAGGCATCGCGGCTGGGGGCTTCACTCATGAAGCGCGAGCGTAGCGGTGTGCGGACGACGCAACTCCCGGCAAGCGGGCGTGTGTGGAGGCGGTGCGCGAGGGTGTTCCCCGGCCGCCGACGGCCGGGGAACGTTGATCATCTAAGCGTGACACCACGCCATTTCGATACTGCTGGTACCTGAAGTCTCGCCCACTGGACTGGCGGAAGCTCCACGACTGCAGCCATCATGCGACCGTGGCCGTCGGGAGCGCCGTTGCCAGCGGCTGGGGGCGCCTCCCTTGGAGCGGCATGACCCGTTTACGCACGAGCTGACACTCCCCGGGAGGCGCCGCAAGCTACGGCGCCGATCTCGCGGACGCCGGCACTTCGCTCACCGGCGTCGTGATGGATGGTGCGACCGTCTGCTGCTGCGTAGCAGGCTGTTCCCTGTTCATGATCACGTAGAACAGCGTGATCGCGGCGAACCCCGCAGCCAAGGCCACAGCCAGCTTGGTGTCCTTGTACGCCGCGTAGACAACCACGCAGCCGACCAACAGAGCCACCACAAAAGTCAGGAACATTGCCTGCCCCCGTTGGTGGCCGCGGCCGACCGAATGCATGCCGTGCGATGGGCGTAGGGGCGCGCTCGACGTGTATGCGAGGCCCCCAGGCCGATACTCTCGTTTTCAGTGCTGATGGTTCTCATCCGATCTGTGTGAACTCCCTGCTGGAGCGCGCTTGAGATTGAGGGCTGTCGAACTGTGTGAGTGGCCTCCCGTTGGGGCGGGAGGCCACCGCGATTCCTCCCGGGTTCTGAGGTCGGGTGTCGGGCGGTGTGACCGACGGGCAGCCTGCAACTCCCGCCGGAGCGGCCTGCATGCCTCCGGTGCGCCACGCAGGCCGCTCCGGGATGTCAGTCTCACTGGCCATCTCACTGGCCATTAGAAGACTGCCGCTCGGCGCCGAGCGTTTGCGTAGCTCTGTTACGCCGAACGCGCCGTTGTAGTACTCCTGGAAGGCCGGAGTGGCGATTTTGTCCTTCCACTCGGCGTAGCCGCGGACCCAGAGGACCGGGGAGGGGCGCCCAGGATCGACGTGCGCTAAGGATGGGGTGCCGCGCGATCTACCTGCGGATTTCCGGACCGGCGGGGCGAGCAACACGTGGGGCCGCAACCTCGTGACCGCTGCGGCAACGTCGTCGGCCTGCTCGCATCTGGCCAGAAGCCAGTGGGTGTCGGTAGCCGGCCAGGTCCTGTACGTGCTCGAAAAATGGGTGGCAGCAACGCGGCCTTGCGGCCACCGATCACGGTGCCGAGGCTCTTCAGGCCCGCAACCACAGGGACCAGGTCCGGTGCCCGTGAGCTGCCCTGGGGTTATGGCCGCGTGCGTCGCCGCAGCCAGCGGATGAGGTCAGCCCATACAGCACGCGGTTCATAGCCGCACAGCAGCCAGTGCTTCAACGTCGGTTCCTCCGGGGCGAAGTGGTGTGCCCGCGGCCGCGGGCCGCGAGTCGGTCAGGGGGCGGCGGCCAGGACGTGGCCCGTGCCCGGTCTCAGATCCCGTCGTACGGCGGCGAGGTGGTCCAGGCGCTGGCTGAGTACCTGTTCGGCCTTGTGCTCGGCTGCGGTGCGGGCGGCCCGTTGCGCGTCGTCCCTCGGGGCGTGCGGGAGGCGTGCGCGATGGGCGGCGTGGGCCGCCATCCCGGCTTCAACCACGGCGTTCGAGCCCGCCAGGTGCCGCAGCGCGCTCTGGCGCCGCTCGAGCCGGATCCGGCGCGCCACCTTCACCTGGGCGCGCAGCCGATCGCCCGCCAGCGCGGCCGGACCGGCGGCCCGGTCCGCTGCCTGCTCCAGGAGGCGGCGGGTGTCGGCTTCGCACTGCTCGATCAGTGTCCGGGTGGAGGCCGCGTCGGTGAGGTCGGCGCGTACGGCGACCGCGAGGTCGACGGCGTCGTCCAGCAGGCGGTGCACGCTCTCCTGGTCGGCGCAGCGTTCGCAGTGGCCGGCCGAGTTCTTCAGCCCGCAGCTGCGGCACGGTTGTGCCTGGTGTGCTGCCGCGCGAGCCTGGGCTGCTGCCTCATCGCGCAGGGCCTGCTCGCGGGTGGCCTCGCGGGCCTTCGCGCGCTCGGTTCGGTCGAGCGCGGCCTGTTCTCGGCGCCGAGCTGCTCGCGCGTGGTGCACCGTCACGGTGGCGCGGAGCTGCCCGTCGACGGCCCGGCGGAGGGTGTCCTGATCTGCCGTGGGCATCCGGGCGGCGACGGCGGCCGCGACGGCGGCGCGCTGGGCGGCGTAATCGTCCTGGCGGTCCTGGCAGCGGGGGCAGTGCTCGCCCGTGTCGAGGAGGGTTCCTTCGTCGCAGCGGACGTCGCCGCACGGCTGACGCTGCGGCAGGCCCCGGCTCAGCAGCCAGCCGACCGGGTCGTGGATCGGGGCGGCCAGCCGCAGTTGCTCGTTGAGGCGCCGGGCGAGCCGGTCTGCGAGGAGCTGCGGTGCCCGCTCGGTGCCGGACAGCCCGGCGAGCCGGTCGAGTTCGCGGCGGGCGGCGGCCTCGACCAGGCGGCGCGCGGCGGGCCGCTCGAGGCGGGACCACACGAGGTCGACCGGGGCTAGGGCGCGCCGCAGATCCAGCGACGGCAGCGGGACCCGGCCGCCGCCGTGCCCGGCCGGGCTGCCGGTACCGGGCACGGCCGGGCCTCGGCCGGACGTCCCAGGTGTCGACGCCGGGGTCTGCTGCGGGTGTTCCCCGCGCAGCGGGCCGTCCTCGCGCCCGTGCCCGCGACCCGGCAGATCACCGGACCCGCTCCCGGCTGCGCCGGAAAAGCCACCCGAGAACGAGAGCGATCCGCCGGCAGGAACCCCAGGAGCGTGGAGCGTGTGGAGGTGTGCAGTAGCAGCGAGGTCTGCAGTTGAGGGGGCAGAGGTGTGCCGGGAGGCATGCAGCACGTGCCGCGGCGGGGGAGTGGAGGCCCTGGGTGTGCGGAGATCCCCGGGTGCAGTAGCGGCGAGGTCTGCGGTTGAGGGGCCGGCCGAGCGGGCGGCGGCCGCGGCCGCCCGGGTGCGCTGGCACGCCTCGGCGACGGGGACCAGGAGCACGCGGGACTTGGCGTTCAGGCCGGAGGCGGTGGGACGGCGTTCGACGTGCACGATCCCGTACTCCGCCAGCCGCTTGAGGACGTTCGCTCCGGCTGCGGCCGTGCAGCCGAGCAGGCGGGCGACGGTGGCGGCGGGCCGGCCCCGCTCGGTGTCGACGATGCCGGGGCACAGCTGGAGGCGGCCGCCGGTGCCGGTCGACAGGATCATCAGCAGGGCGGCGAGCCGGTCGGTGGCCGCGCCGCGGCCGCGGCGCGCGGCGAGCAGTCCGGCGGGAACGGGTGCTTTGCCCTTGGGTTCCCAGCCGGGGCCGAAGAGGCGTTCCAGCAGCCGGAGCAGGACGGCGAGTTCGGGGCAGGTCAGTGCCAGGGGATCGCGGCGGTGGCCGGGCTGCTGTGCCTGGTGCAGGGGGCGGATCAGGCAGTCGAGGCCGGTGGTCTGCTTGCAGTTGTCGACGGTCGCGGTCGTTTCGAGGATGCCGGCGTCGCGGAGCTCGGGCAGCACGGTGTGTGCGACGGAGGACTGGGAGATGCCCAGCCAGCGGCCGAGTTCGGCCGCGCGGATCGTGGTGTGGTGCTCGCGGCGCACGTTCGCCTTCGCGGTGAGGACGATGGCGGCGAGCCGGGCAGCGTCGGAGGCGCCGTGCAGGGCGGGGGAGTCGACCAGGGCGTGGACGGCGGCCCGCAGGCGGCGGCGCATGGTCTTGGTCAGGAGGAAGGCAGAGACCGGCACGGGTGCCGCAGGTGCCGCAGGGGCGGAGCTCGCGCGCGCGACATGCGCAGGACCCGGCTGGCCGTGAGGCCGGGCAGGCGCGTCGGGCATGGGGCGTCCTCGGATGACACGTGTGGGGGAGAGAAGGGCTCGCCTGCGGCGGCGGTGAGAAGACGGGAGGTCGGTTCCGCGCTGGCCCGGTGCCGGGCCAGCGGGCGGGAACGTCAGCGCAAGTGGACGGGCAGAGTGGTGTGGCCGTTGCTGATCAGGGAGGGCAGGGGCGTCAGTTCCTGGGCCGGGACGGCGAGGCGGATCTCGGGGAACCGCTCGAACAGCGCGGAGAGCACGGACGTGATCTCCATGCGGGCCAGTGGAGCGCCGAGGCAGCGGTGAATGCCGTGCCCGAAGGCGAGGTGGTCCTTGTTGGCCCGGGCGACGTCGAAGCGTCGTGCAGTGTCGCCGTGCCAACTGGGGTGCACGTTGGCGGCGCCGATCGAGGCGAGGACCGCGTCGCCCTTGGCGATGCGGTGCCCGTCGGACAGCTCGATGTCGGCGACGGCGAATCGGAGTGGCACGTGGGTGACGGCCGGCTCGAGACGCAGGGTCTCCTCCGCGACGTCGGCCCAGGTGGGGCCCGGGCCACCGGCGCGGATCAGGTCGAGCTGCTCGGGGTGGCTGAGCAGCAGCGTGATGGCCTGGTCGATCACGTTGACGGTGGTCTCGTACCCGGCGCTGATCATCAGTACGAGCGTGCCGAGCAGTTCCTCGTCGGTGAGACCGGTCCCGTCGCCGTCGCTGTCGTTGTCGCGGACGCGCACGAGGTGACTGGTCAGGTCGTCGCCCGGTTCCTCCTGGGCACGCTTGGCGGCGATGAGGTCGGACAGGACGTCTTCGAGGGCCTGGTTGTTGGCCCTGGCCTCGTCGGACTTGAGCGTGGTGTCGAAGACGCCGTCGACGATGTGCTTGAAGCCGGTGATCTGGTCGGGGGTCAGGCCCATCAGGTGGCCGATGACGGCGATGGGCAGCGGCTCGGCGAGCCGGGCGCGCAGGTCGACGGTGTCGCTGGGGTCGGCGGCGAGGTCCTCGATGAGACCGGACACGAGGCTGTCGACGACGCCGGCGAGCCGGTTGATGCGGTGGACGGTGAACCCTGGCGCGATCATGCGGCGCAGTCGGCGGTGGCGTGAGCCTCCGGCCGTGAACATGTTCTCCACGGCGATCCACAACGACAGCGGCCATGTCTGGGCGACCTGCGCGAAGTCGGGCCAGTGGTTGCGGCCGTCCTTGGTCACCTGATGCCCCGACAGCAGCCGCTTGAGCTCGTCGGGGTCGGTGACGGCGTGTGCGGCCACCCCGAGAATGTCGACGGGGGCGGCGGTGCCGTAAGAGTGCAGACGGGTGTGCTCAGCGTGGCGGGTGGCGCCGGTCCGGTCGAGCTCCACGGGGGCCGGGTGGACATCGGTCATCGAGGTTCTCCTCAGTTCAGTGCCGTACGGAAGCGCACGGGCAGGTGGGTGAGCGCGCGGTGGAACTGCCCGGGACGCCACGTCAGTTCGGCGGGCGGGCAGGCCAGTTCAGCCTCCGGCAGGGCGTCGAGGAGGCAGGTGAGCGCGGTCTCGGCGATGAGGTAGGCCTGGGCGCGGGCCGGGTCCGGGCAGGCGTGCGGGCCGGCGCTCCACGCCAGGTGTGCCCGGTTCCCGGCGGCCGCGGGCTCGTTTCCGAGCGCGGGGTCGTTGTTGGCGGCCGCCATGGAGATGACGACCGGCTGATGGGCGGGCAGCAGATACCCGTCGATCTGCACGGGGTGCGGCGGGTAGCTCATGCAGTAGTTGGCCAGCGGCGGGTCCTTGTACAGCACGTGGTCGAGGACCTCGTGGACGGTGCCGGTGCCGGCGTGGACGTCGCCGGCGAGGTCGTCGTCCGCGAGCAGGATCACCAGCGCGTTGGTTATCAAGTTGACGACGGGCTCGATGCCCGCCCCGTACAGGGTGACGACCTGATGGGTCATCTCCTGCTGGCTGAGTTCGGGCTTGTGTGCAAGCAGCCGGGTGGTGACGTCGTCCCCGGGCAGGACCCGCTTAAGGCGGACGAGGTCGGCGACGGCCTGTTCCAGGCGCGCGTTGCCGTCGGTGGCGTCGTCGCCGTCGAAGAGGGCCATCATGCCGTCGGCGATGCGCTGCCCGAGATGGTCGGGGCAGCCCAGCATGCTGCTGAGCGCCTTAAAGACGACGGGCCAGGCGAACTGGCTGAGCAGGTCGGCCTGCCCGGCAGACGCGAAGTCGGCGATCGCGCCTGCGGCAGTCTTCTCGGTGAGCTCGCGCAGCTGGTGCTGGTCGACGGGCTTGAGGGCATCCACGGTGGCCTGCCGGTAGCGGCGGTGCTCGGCGCCCGACGTACGGATCGCGTTGGGCCGCCACTGGAGCATCGGCTTGACGGGGCAGCTGTCGGGGACGTGCTCCTGCCAGCCGCGCGGGTCAGCGGGGAAGCGCTCCTCGTCGCGCAGGATCTCTCGCGCCTCGTAGTAGCCGAGCACGAGCGTCGCGGGCACGCCGGGCGCCAGCTCGACGGGGGCCAGCGGGCCGTGCTCGGCGCGCAGTTCGGCGTAGGCACGGTGCGGGTCGGCTGCGAACTGCGGCGCGTACAGCGGGTACGGCTGCGGGCGCGGCCTCTGGTGGGGGCAGGAGGTCACAGCTGAGGCTCCAATGGGCGGCGGGTGGTCATGTGCGTGAGCTGGTCGATCAGGGTGAGCAGGCAGGAGTCCCGGTCGCGGGCGTCGCACTCGGTCAGCAGGACGTGGTCGCCCAGGGCGAGGGCCTGGCGGACTTCGGCGAGCGGGTAGCGCTGGGCGTCGTCGAAGACGTTGACGGCGACGGCGTAGGGCACGCCGAGCGCGTCGACCAAGTCGAGGACCGGGTGGGCGTCCGTCAGACGGCGGGTGTCGACCAGCACCAGCACACACAGCGCACCGTCGATCAGGTCCGACCACAGGTAGTGAAACCGGGTCTGGCCCGGCGTCCCGAACAGGTACAGGACCAGGTCGTCGTTGATGTGGACGCGGCCGAAGTCCATGCCGACCGTGGTCGTCGTCTTGCCGGGGGTGGAGCGCAGGTCGTCGACGCCGACGGACACGGCGGTGACCGGCTCCTCCATGCGCAGCGGCTCGACCTCGGAGACGCTGCCGACGAAGGTCGTCTTGCCGACGCCGAAGGCGCCCGCGACGACGACTTTCGCCGAGCGCACCGCGGTGGTGGGTACGGGGTCAGAAGACCTTGGCGCGGAGCCCATCCAGTACCTCCTGCAGCACGCTGATGTCGGGTTGGTCGGTGCGGGCGTCGAGCGGGGTGGCCAGGTGGCCGCTGTCGAGCAGTTCGGACGCGAGGATGCGGGCGGTGTTGGGCGGCAGGTCCAGGGCGGCGGCGAGGTCGGCGACCGCCAGTGCACCGCTGGCCTGTGCGACCAGGCTCAGCACCCGGTGGTGGTCCACGCCCAGCGGGCCACGCGGCCCGCCGCCTTCTTTGACGAGCGTCTCCACGCGCACGTCGGCGCGGGCGGGGCGCAGAGCGCCGTCGGTGCGCACATAGGGCCGGACAAAGTCCGGGTCGTGCCGTGGGCCACTCATGTGCCCGGCTCGTCGGTGGGGGTGCGCTCCGCCACGGCCAGGCGCGGGTCGCCGCTGTGGGCCATCAGGGCCATCTGCCCGGCGATGGTGGCGACATCGACATGCGGGGACGTGGTCTCCACCATCAGCCGCATGTTCTCTCCGACCTGCGAGATCAGGCACAGATGCCGGTCCAGTTCGAGGAGGACCTGGCGCACGCCGCCGCCTCGGGAGCCCTGGTCGTACTGGCCCGTGATGGCCCAGATCCCGCTGGCCATCGCGGCCAGGCGCTCACCTTCGTCCTGCGTCAGGCCATGTGTGCGCGAGTGCAGGAGGCCGTCGCCGGAGAGCAGGACGGCGCAGCGCACGCCGTCCAGGCTGCCGATGAAGCGTTCGAGGTCCTCGCCCCGGCTGTTCGCGTGCGGCGCGGTCGACGTCTGAATCTGCATGGGGGGCTCCTACTCGATGACGGGGTCGGTGTCGGGGGCCTGCCGGATTCCCGCGGCCCACGCGGCGGCCACGCTGGGCCTGCCCGCCTTGGCCCCGGTGACGGCAGCGGCCTCGGCGGGTGCCGGGGCCGCCGGGCGGGAGCGGGGCGTGCGGATGGCGAGCCCGTTGGCGGTCGTCGCACGCTTAGGAGCAGCGACCGGGGCCGGGACCGGCTCGGGGGTCGGGGCCACGTCGGTCACGTACTTGCGGGGGATGAAGAGCGTCGCCCGGGTCCCCTCACCGCGTGGACTCGGTGACGTCACGTCGGCCGTGAATCCGTAGCCGCTGCACAACGCGGCCACGACCGGAAAGCCGAGCTTGGCGTGCGGCTGGAGGTCCGTCAGACGGGTGGGCTGCTCCCCGTTCAGGATCCGTCGGGCGGCAGCCAGTTGGTCGGCGTCCATCTGCAGTCCCGTGTCGTCGATGACCACGGTGACGCCGTGGGAGCCCTTGACGAGGCCGACTTCGACACGGGCGGTCGGCTCCGACCAGCGCAGGGCGTTGTCGATGAGAAGGGACAGTGCCTGCATCACCGGCCCGACGGCGGTGGCGGCCACGGCAACGTCCGCGGTGCCTGCCTGCTGGACTCGCGTGAACTGGTCCAGGGGCCCCAAGGAGGCTCGGATCACTTCGCCGAGGTTGGTCTCCGGCCACCGCCGGGTCAGCTTTCCCCCGCTGAGGATCTTGTAGTTCTGCACCTGGAGCAGGAGCTGCTGGACACGGCGGTCGATGTTGAGCAGAGCCGCGTGTGTCTCGTCGTCGACTGGGAGCCTGAAGGAGGCGCTGACCTCCTTGTTCAGCCGTGACAGGGTCGCGAGCAGCAACTGGCTGAGGTGGTGCACGGCGGTGCGGGTGGCTGTCTCGGCCGTCGTGTCGGCCACCTGCCGCACCTCGGCGACGGCCGCCTCGGTGTTCTGCTGGCCGGCCTCCCACTCGCGGTGGATCGCTTCGGCGAGGGCCTCGGCGAGGGCCGTGAACTCCCTGGCGACGCCGGTGTCCGCCAGCGTGTGCGGCACCGGCAGGGCCGGCTCCTGGCCGGGCCGCAGCATCGGCACCCCGTCCCGGGCGAAGCCGCGCAGGCTGGCCTCGATCTCCGCCAACTGCCGTGCGTGGTCGGCGCGTTCCGCCGCAAGAGTGCGCTGGTCCCTCTCCGCGCTGCGGCGGGATCGCCAGGCGGTGGTGAAGCCGGCCAGGGCCAGCGCGCACGGCACGGCCGTGACGCCGACGTCCATGAAACTGCTCATCTCATCCTCACGGGGGCGGAATATCGAGACGCGGCAGGAATGCGCAGGACAAGTCAGTGACGAAGACGCCCGGGCAGTGGCGGTGCAGGTCATGGCACCGGCCGCTGTCCCGGGCGATGCGGGCACGCCTGTTGGGCGGCCCTGATCCCCCTCATGCCGAACTGTGCTCTCCCGTTGCTCCGGCGGCATCCGGTCACGTACGCCGAGCCGATGCGCCGCCAGCACGCCTACACGGTACCAACCGGTCTCGTATAGGAGTGGTGGTCGGCCCGCCGAAGGCGGCCACATCCCCTCAAAGTGCGCGAACGTGAGGCCACTTGAGCGTCACGCCTACCGAACGTAACTTGCCGCTTGCAGCTACAAGAAACCATTCGGTCTGGTCTTGTGGCGCCTAGTGTGTGATTCTTTCTGGCCAGAGGTCAAGCCTCTGGCCGCCACGAAGGCCACGGCGGCCGGAGAACCACGACGCACAGGGGAGTGAGCGCATGGCGGCGCGAGCCGGGCACGGTACGGGAGCCGGCGGAGGACCCGTCGGGCGCAGCGCCAAAGCGGTGCGGGAAGATCATCTCGGCCCGTCCAGGCCTGCGTCGTACCGGACTTGGGAGGAGCGCTGCATGCATGGTGCCGACCACCACGCGGGCAAAGACGTCCTTGCCCGCGCGTACGGGACGTGCTCGGGATGCGGAGACCTGGACTTCCCCGGGGACTGGCTCACCCCCGACGAGCTTGCCGCACGACAGTGCCCGAACCGGTGCGGAGGATCCCTTGAGTGGGTCCACGACCGCACGGTCGGCCTGTGAGCGGCATGAGCACCAGAAGCGAAGTGGATATGACCGATCCGGAACACAAGAAGCGCGCGATGCAGGAACGCGCCAAGGCCACCCGGCGCAAACTGCTCACCGCCGCAGGCCTGGAGTTCGAGGAGCACGAGTTCGGAGGCGCCTCGGTCGACAGGATCCTCAAGGCGGCAGGTCTGACCAAGGGCGCCTTCTACCACCACTTCAAGACCAAGGCCGACCTCGCCGAGGCCCTGCTCGACGACACCTTCATGGACCTGCAGGTCCTGCCGACGCAGGACCTCAAACTCCAGGAGGTCATCGACACCGGCATGATCCTGGCCTACCGCGTCGCCCGCGAGGCGGCCATCCGCGCCGCTCTGCGTCTGTCCGTCACCTACCAGGCGCCCTCCACCTACGGCACGCCGTGGCCGGCCTGGGTGGCGATCGACAAGGCACAGCTCGACGACGCGCAGGAGAGGGGCGAGCTGCTGCCCGGCGTGGACACCGGCGCCACCGCCTTCCAGATCGCCGGTGCATGGTCCGGGCTGGTGCTCACCGCCCACGCGGTCGACCAGCACCTCGAGCACGTGGAGGAGCGGATCAGCGTGATGTACCGCAACCTGCTGACCGCCACCGCGCACCCGCGGTGTCTACCCGAGCTGGACTTCTCACCGGACCGGGGACGCCACCTGTTCGAGCTGGTCGGCGCAGGCATCCCCGGCGACTAACCGCCGGAGCGCGCCGCCCGGGCCGGGCGGCGCACGCAAATCGGGCTCGTGCCGCAGGAAAGACCCGGCGCCCCAGACATTCGTCCCAGGGCGCCGCCCGCGGCCGAGCCAGCCATCCCATCCAGGGAAAACACACGGGGAGAGAGGAGAAGGGCAATGCGGGACGCGGACTTGGCCAAGTTCCAGGCGCTGCTCACCAGGTTTCGGGGCCGGATGAGCCGAGAACAGGTCGGGCTTCCGCAGTTGCAGCGTCCGCGCCCGGGGACAAAGGCCGAAGGACTCACCCAGAGCGAAGTAGAAGCCATACTCGGCTGGGCCCGCGGCTCCTATCACCGGCTCGAAGGCGGGCGCCAGAAGAAGCCCCACGAAGCACAGCTGGACGACCTCGCCAAACTATTCCAGCTCAGCGAGCTCGAATACATCTGGCTCTACCACTACGCCGGTTACCCAGAAGGCCCCCGAGGGCCTCTGTACCCGGAGAGCCATGCGACGCTGCCGCACCTGGAGGCATGGCGACGCATGGTCGACTCCTTTCGCGGGCCCGCCTATGTAGTGACCGCCGAGTGGGAACTCGTCGCCACGAACCAGACCTTCCGCGACTTCCTGCAGGGCGCCCCGCCGGACAACTTGATGCGGTGGCTACTCTTCGCGCGCGAGGCCCGCGGGGGAGTGCTGGTCGACTGGGGTTCCGTCTGGGCGCCGGAGTGCGTCGCACAGGTGCGCGTCGCCGCTGCCGCATACCCCGAGAACGTGGCACTCCAAGAGCTCTACCAGGACGTGCTCGACGACCCGCTGTTGCGCAGGATCCACGACAGGACGACGGTTGAGCGTCTCACCCTGGACGGCGTAGCCCGCCAGATACGGCACCCCGCCCACGGCCGGGGTGCCCTGACCGTCGTGTCGGCGCAGCCCTCCGACTCGCAAGGCGCCCGCCTCGTTCTCCTGGATTTCGAGCCCAGTGCGCCTCCCTCGGGCGACCCCGCTGCCCGGCGGCGCAACCCCGGACAGATCCGCCTCTGTCCGGACTACTGGACGACGCCCATGATCCCCGCGCTCTCCGCGTAGACGCCCTCCCTGTCCGTTCTCCCCCGGTATTTCCGGGGGAGTTCTTTTATGTCTGCACGCAGTGCCTCACGGCGCCGAGAAGTTACTATGCGGTCAGTTAAGCATGGGTGCAATACCGGATCCGCAGATGGAAAGCCTCCGGGGGCTTGTGGGGTGATAGGTCGCCGTGTCGACTTTTCGAGGCTGGAGGCCTTCCGGAGAGCGCGAAGCGGTCGTTTAGGCGCCTCCCCGTGCACCCTCACCGCCAGCTTGTTCAAGCTTTAACTTACTGAATTCGGTACGACAATTAGCTCCCCATTGTCCTCGCCGTTTCCGTCGGTAAGGATTATCTCTGTCAGCGCGAACCGGACGACCTTCCGGACTCGCACTGAACGACGCTGGTGATGTTCGTGCCCTCCACGGGGGAACCGCGGGGGCATACGGGGGAGAGTCGATGACCCGCACTACTCATGCGGCCAACTGGCCCGAGTACATCGGATCCAGGAACGCCATAGAGGACAGGGCGCGACATCACCGGCGGCGAAACCCCGGACCCTGACCAGTCCACCGAGGTGACGCCGCGCGTCACTGCGGTCCATCCCGTGCCTGGCAGCACGGGACAGGCCGACCGGGCTCCTCGAGCCCACCCGCACCACGACGGATGACCGCCCCCTGGCAGGAGCGGCCACCACGTCACCGCACCATCAGCACTGGACCTAACCCATCGCTGAGGGGCGCCGGCAGGGGGAGAACAGGCCCCCTGACACGATCAGGGCAGACCACGCGTCTGCGCTCGTCCGGTACCGGAACACGACCAACCGGCACCGACAGCGCGCGCCTTGACGTCCGCAGCGCCCCGGCCCGACCTCAAAGGGGCGCCTGACATGCGCGACCGCGCGCACCGCATCCGCACCGCCGCACGCACGACGGCTCCGGCCGCACCGCCGGCCTCCGGCATCCCGGCCGCCAACGCCTCCGGTCCGGCACTCCGGCCCGCGGTCCGGCTGCGCTCCGCGGCCGCGCGCCCGCAGCTCGCCCCGCCCGGGCCGTACGTCAGCCCGCTCCCGCCGGCTGCATAGCTCCCAAGTCCCGCTCACCGCCCGGCGCCTGACGCGCCAGCACGCCATCACCGTGCATCAGCGGTGAGAGGCCGGCCTTCCTCCGCGCGCGGAGCAGGCCCCCCTTTGCACGGGACGGGCGCTCCCGCCCCAAGGGCCCGCCGCGCGGGCCGCACCACCTGCACAAACGTGGGTGGCCGCCCTCTGGCAAGGACGGCCACCCACGGACTCTGCCGAGTCATCGCACCACCAGCCATGGACCTAACCCATCGCTGGGGTGCTCCGGCAGGGGGAGAACAGGCCCCCTGACCGCGATCAGAGTAGACGACACCCCGGCCCACCAGGGCCCGAGTGCCCAACCGGCCCCGCCGGACGTCCACTTTGACGCGCGGAGCACCCTCGCCTGACCCGCAAGGGGAACCCACATGCTCACGTCCCGCCGCCTGCGCACTACTGCCGTCGCCACGGCCGTCGCGGCCTCGTCCCTGCTCGGCGTCGCGGTCAGCGCCTCCACCGCCTCCGCGGCCGACGCCACGGCCCACCGCAGCTACCCGCGGGCCTCCGTGTCCTGGTACGAGCACGGCGACAAGCTGGTCGTGAAGGACACCAAGCGCGACGGCCTGTACCCGCTGGTCTTCGTCAAGGACCTGACGGCGAAGAAGTCCTGGGGCTGGCTCGGCACCCGCCACCACAAGGGCGCCACCCGCAGCTACAGCAAGATCCCTGAGGGGCACCGCGTTCAGCTGCACGTCTCCATGCGCGGCACCGACAGCGGCAAGCACCACTTCTGGTACAAGGCCCTGCGCACCCACGCGTAAGCAGCTGGCCCCACCACGGGGCGAGGCCGCCGCGGCAGGCCGGACCGGACCGCTTCCTCATGTCCCGGAAGCGGGTCCGGCCGCACGTCCCGGCACCCGACTGCTCTTGTTGCCGCGCACCACGCACCAGGTCCTGGTGGCGAACCGCGCGCGCTGAACCAGGGCGCGGGCGCAGGGAAGCGGCGCCCCTCGTACCCCCTAATCCCGCCGGACACCGGCGCCCGTGGCCCCCTTCGGGCGTCTCTGCCTGCATTTTTGTGCGCGGTGCAGCCGGGTGGTGTCCGGCCCGCGGCGGGACGCCGCCATCCCCCTGACGGCGTCCCGCCCTCCCTCTCTCGTCCTCGCCCCCCGCCCCGCGCCCGGCGCTGCGCGCCCGTGCGCGCCGCCAGGCGGGCCGAGGTTCCCATCCGTTCGCCCCGCCCTTTTCCGGGAGTTCCCGTGTCTGCAGCCGTACCGGTCCGCGCCGCCCTGAGCGCGCGTCCCGTCCGTAGGCCGGCTGCCGCACGGGGCCGTGCACGGGAGCGGGGCCTGCGATGAATGCCGAATTCAAGGCCCGCTACCCGGCCTTCATCTGGCCCTCCGTGCCCCGGCAGAAGGAGGTGGCCGAACCGGCCCACCGGGCGGCGGCGTCCCGGACGCCGCGCGCGGCCGCGATCGTGGCGCCCGGCCCCGACGGCGGCCTGCCGTCCGAGTTCGCCCGGCTCGGCTGGAGCCGCATCGCCGTCACCCTCGACGCCCAACCGGCCACCGCACGAGGGCCGATGACGCCGGCAGGCGGCGACTTCACCCGCACCGTGCCTTACCGCGGATCCCTGCGCCGCACCGCCCGCGAACTCGGCGAGCTGGGCGTACGAGCGGTCGTCGCGGGCAGCCCCGCCGGGCTCGCGCTCGCCGACCGGCTCGCCGACGCCCTGGACCTGCCCGGCAACGACCCGGCCAGTACGGCCGCCCGCGGCGACCTCGGCGCCCAGAACCAGGCCCTGACCGCGCACGGTCTCACCGCCCTGCGCCTGCTGCGCACCACGAGCCGGACCCGCGCCACGCAGTGGGCCGCCTTCACGGCGCTTCCCGCCTACGTCGTCACCACCGCCGCCACGACCGACAACGCCCCCGAACTCGTCTGCCGCAGCCCGAAGGAGATCGCCGAGGCCTGGCACACCCTGCAGGCCCAACAGCCGGGCCCGCCCGTGCCGATGGTGATCCGCGAGCACGTCGAGGGCCACCGCTACCTGGTGAACACCCTCAGCGGCCGCGACGCGGACGGACACGTCACCCACACGGTCACCGACACCTGGTCCTGCCACCACAGTCCCGCCCACGCCGTGGAACGCCTCGACCTGGTGCCGCAGCACGGCCGGATGGGCCGCCTGCTCGCCCTCTACATCCGCCGGGTCCTCGAGGCGCTGCAGGTGTCGACCGGAGCGACGGCCTGCGAACTCGCCTACCTGCCCGGCCGCGGCCCCCTGCTGCTGTCCGCGCGGGCCTTCGCCGACCAGGCCGAAGCCGCGCTCGCCGCCCGCCTCGCGCTCGGCCGCGACACCCACCGGGACGCCGCGCACTGCGCCATCCACGACCAGTCCCGCACCAGCGTGCGCGCGCACGGCGCACTCCACCTGCTGCGCGTGCCCCTGCACCCGGACCGCGACGGCCGCCTCGACCGGTGGATGCTGCGCACGATCCGGCAGCTGCCCACGGTGCTGCACGCCGACAGCACGCTCCTGCCCGACGCCCCGGTCCGCGCCCACGTCCCGCCCGGCGAGCTCGTCCTGCGCTCCGGCGATCCGCGCGCCGTCGAAGCCGACTACCGCTCCATCCGCGCCCACGAGCGCCTCGGCCTGTACGGGGGAGACGCCTCGTGACGACCGCCGACCCGATCGCCCCGCCCGCCCGGCGGGCCCGTCACGCGCACCGGCCGGTGGGCTGGAGCGCCGTGCTGCGCCTGCCGTACACCGTCCGCCTGCTGACCGGCACCCTGATCAGCCGTCTGCCCCTCGGCATGGGCCCCGTCGTCTTCCTGACGGCCGCCCGCGCCGACGGCCACAGCACCGCCCACGGCGCCGCGCTGGCCGCCGTGTTCGCCCTCGCCGTCGCCGCCGGGCAGCCGCTCACCGGCCGCCTGGTCGACCACCTCGGGCAGACCGCCCCCACCCTGGCCTGCGCCGCCGCGCACGCAGCCGCCTTCACCGCCCTCGCGCTCACCGGCACCCGCGACCCGGCCCTCGCGATGGCCGGCGCGCTCGTCGCCGGGGCCACCGCGCCGAGCGCGGAGGCGAACCTGCGGGCCCTGTGGCCGCGCCTCACCCCCGACCAGCAGCATCTGCGGGCCGCCTACACGCTCGACAGCGGCTCCCAGGAACTCGTCTACGTCGCAGGCCCTCTGCTCGCCGCCACCCTTGCCGGACTCGGCGGGCCTGCGCTCGCGCTCGCCGCGACCGGCGCCCTCACCGCCGCCGGCACCGCCCTGGTGATCACGTCGGCGCCGTCGAGGACCTGGCGGCCCGAGCCCGCGGTGCGGCGCTCGCTGCTGGGAGCGCTGGCCCCGGCCGGGATGCGCACGCTGCTGCTCGCGCTCGTCGCCGTCCTGGGCGCGGTGAACGTGGCCGCCATCAGCGCGGGGGAGCGGTACGCGGCCGGCTGGCTGTCCGGTGCGATGCCCGCGGCCCTGTCGATCGGCGCCCTGATCGGCAGCGCCCTCGCCGCGGCCCGCACCCCCACCGCCCCCTTGCCCACTCAACTACTGACCACCGCAGGCGTGTTCGCGCTGGCCTGGTGCCCGCTCGCGCTCGCCCGCGGCCCGCACCTGGCCCTGGCGTTCACGCTGCTGCCCGGCCTGGTCTTCGGACCGCTGCTGACGTGCTGCTACCAGGCGATCGACCGCATGGCCGCGCCCGGCACCGTCACCGAGTCCTACAGCTGGCTGGTGTCCGCCGTCGGCGTCGGCATCGCCGCAGGCACCGCCCTGGCCGGACCCCTCGACGCGCCGCTGGCGCTGCCCGCCGCCGCGGCCGCCGTCGCCTTCCTACTCCTCACCGTCACCCGCCGTCACCTCACCCGCCCCCAACCAGCCCCGCCCGTACCGGGACTGGAGGCGGCCGCATGACGACGCTCCGCACCCCGCCCGCGCACCAGTCCGTCGCCCACCACACGGGGGTTTCCATGGCTGTTCCGCTCGTCCCGCCGCGTCTTCGGTCCCGCACCGCATCCCGACCGCGCGCCACGCCCCCCACCCCGCCGCTCGGCAGAAGCATCCACCGCATCGACCTGCGCGACGGCGCCGTCACCGTGACCCGGCGCGCCCACCTCGGCGACCTCGACCGCGTCCAGGCCCTGCACACCCACTGCAGCGCCCACAGCCGCAGGCGCCGCTACCACGTCGACCGCACCACGCTCAGCGCCGCCCAGTGGACCGCCCTGGTCAACCGGCCGCACAGCATCACGCTGATCACCACCGAACTCGGCAGGCCCGACGCGGCGATCGCCGTCAGCCACGTCCTGCACCTGCCCGCCGAGCCCACCGTCTGCGAATTCGCCGTCCTCATCGCCGACGCCTGGCAGAACCGCGGCCTGGGCACCGCCCTCGCCGAACTGCGCGCCGCATGGGCCCGAGCGGCCGGATACGCCACCGCCTACGCCCACATCAACCGCTCCAACACCCCGGCCCACGCGATCTTCGAGCGCCTCGGCCCCACCGCCCGCACCGACGAGGAGTGCGTCCACGAGCAGCTCGGCGTGCCGGGCGCCGACACGGGCGGCGACTACCTCGACCTCCGCATCAGCCTCCACGACCGCCGCACCCGAGGAGCGCGCCATGCCATCGCCTGCTGACCGCCACCAGCCGCACGCCGCCCGCACCGACCTGACCGCGGCCGCCCTCGACCACCCGCTCAACCAGCTCGGCCGCGCCCTGCAGACCATCGCGCCGCCCGCCACCTCCCGCATCCGCGGCACCCGCACGCCGACCACCGGACGGGGGCACCGGCCATGACCCGCATCGCCGTGACCGGCATGGGCGCCATCACCCCGCTCGGCGACACCCTGCCCGCCACCTGGACGGCCCTGCTCAACGGGGACTCCGGCATCACCAAACTGCAGACCGAATGGGCGCCCGAGGCCGCCGTCCAGATCGCCGGCGTCGTCCAAAGCGACGTCGAGAACACGATCGGCCGCGTCGCCGCCCGCCGCCTGGACCGCTCGCAGCAACTCGCCGTGCTCGCTGCCCGCGAGGCCTGGACCGACGCCCAGCTCGACACCGCGAACGTGGCGCCCGAACGCATCGCGGTCGCCGTCGGCTCCGGCGTCGGCGGCGCTCAAAGCCTCCTGGACCAGCACGACCTGCGTGCCGCACGCGGCAACGACCGCGTCTCCCCGTACACGGTGCCGCGGCTGATGCCGAACGGGGCGGCCGCCGCCGTCTCCCTCGACCGCGGCGCCCGCGCCGGAGCCCACGCGCCCACGAGCGCGTGCGCATCCGGCGCCGAAGCCCTCTGGCTCGCCGCCATGCTCCTGCACAGCCGACGAGCCGACGTCGTGATCGCGGGCGGCGCGGACGCCTGCATCGCGCCCGTCTCCCTGGCCGGGTTCGCCCGCATCCGCGCCCTGTCCCAGCACCCCGTCCCCGAGGACGCCTCCCGCCCCTTCGACGCAGGCCGGGACGGCTTCGTGATGAGCGAAGGCGCCGCCGTGCTGGTGCTGGAACGTGAAGAGGACGCCGCCGCCCGCCGCGCACCCGTCCACGCCATCCTCGCCGGGACCGCCGTCACCTCCGACGCCGCGCACATCACCGCCCCCTCCCGCGAGGGCCAACTCCGCGCCGTGCACCAGGCGCTCGCCGACGCGGACCTCGCCGCCGGCGACATCGACCACGTCAACGCGCACGCCACCGGCACCGAGGCCGGCGACCTCACCGAAGCCGGCGTGCTCGCCGAGGCCCTCCCGCACGGCCCCAGCGTGACCGCGACGAAGGCGTCCACGGGCCACCTCCTCGGCGCGGCCGGCGCCCTCGAGGCGGCCCTCGCCGTGAAGACCCTCGCCACCGGCACCGTCCCGCCGATCCGCAACCTCACCCGGCCCGGCGACGGCATCGACCTCGACCTCGTCGCCCACAAACCCCGCTCCCAGCGCCCGACAACGGCGCTGAGCAGCAGCTTCGGCTTCGGCGGACACAACGCCCTGACGGTCTTCCTCCGCCGCTGACGGCACGTGCACCCCGGGCGCCTGCCTTCGCCAGATCGCTGCGCGAAGCGGCACCCCGCACCTGCCACCCCACACCTGTCCACCACTACGGAAAGGCACCACCCATGAGAACGTCCATCAAGCGCGGCGTCATCGGTCTGGCCATGGCCGGACTCGTCGCCACCGGCGTCGCCACCGAGCTGACCACCGCGGGCCCGGCCTCCGCCGCGCCCGGCCACTACGGCGCGTCGGCGTGCAACAAGAACACGGTCAACAAGACCTACAAGATGAAGTACAGCGACGTGCAGCTCCTGTGGGGCCCCGGCACCCAGTACGACAGCCGCGCCGGCGTCGGCAAGGGCAAGAAGTTCCGCCGCTACTGCAGCCTGTACAAGACGCCCGGCCAGTACGGCTGGCACTACGGCAAGGTCCTCACCGGCGCGAACGCCGGGAAGAAGGGCTGGATCTACGGCGCCAACATGCGGGCCGCCTGATCCGCCCTCCCGCTCACCCGGCATGACCCGAGCGGGAGTTGACCCGCTCCTCGCCGAACCACGGGTTCTCGCAGGCTCCACGCACCGCTGATGCGGCGCGCCGACCCTCCTGAGCACCCCCTGGGCGGGGTCCCGGCATCGCGCCGAGGACCCCGCCCCGCACCGCCCTCCTTCCCCACACCTTCAGGGAGCGCCCCGTGCTACTCGGCATCACCCGCGAGCTGACGCCGCCCACCGCCAGCCGAGAACGAACCCGTCACCGCAGCCCCCTCGCCGTCGCCAACGCCTTTCGTACGAAGGCGGGGAACCCGCGATGAACCCGCTGCTGCCCGCCGCCGCCCTCCTCGCGGCCGCCGCCCTCGCCGCCGTACTCGCCCTGAGCCAGACCTGGCTCGCCGGACTGCGCATCGTCCGTGCCAACCGCGGAAAGGGACGCGGCATCCTCGCCCGCAGCGGCCTCTTCCATCCCACCGAGCCCGTCCAGGACCGGCGGCCGCCGCTGGTGCTGGGCGTGCTCGGCGACTCCCTCGCGGCCGGGCTCGGTGCCAGCTGCCGGGCCGCCGCCCCAACCGACGTGCTGGGCCAAAGCCTTGCCGATCGATTCGGCCGCACCGTCCGCGTCGTCAACGTCGCCCGCGTCGGCTCCCGCGCCCGCGATCTGCCCGGCCAACACGAACGCCTCCTGCGCAGCGTCGACAACGACCGGCCGGACTTCGTCGTCATCGTCACCGGCGCCAACGACCTCATCCCCGTCCCGTTCCGCACCCGCGCCGCGGCCCGCGCCCTGGGGAACCGGGTCAAGGAACTCACCGACGAGGGCGCCCGCGTGGTCGCCGCGACCTGCCCCGCGCTCGGCGCCGTCACCGCGCTGCCGCGCCCCGCCCGCACATTCCTCAACGCCGCGAGCCTGCGCCTCGCGCACCTCCAGGAGCACGAAGTGCTGCGCGCCGGAGGTGACGTGGTTGCCCTGCACCGCGAGATCAGCCCGGCCATAGCCGCCGACCCCGAAACGTTGCTGTCCGCCGACGGCTTCCACCCCAGCGACGCCGGCTACCTCCTGGCCGCCACCGAGGTGATCACCCGCCTCACGCGCAGGCCGACCCTCATCCCACGCCAGCGCACCCCCGCCACCACCAGGCAGTCGGCCTGACCCCGGCCACCGCCCGCGTCGTACCCCCCCCCCACTGAAGAGGTCTTCATGCCCCATCACCCGCAGCACGCTGCCCACCCGAACGCGCCGCAGCCACAGGCAGAGCCGCCGGTGATGCTCATGCCCACCTCCGTACGCGCGGCCCGCATCATCAACTTCGCCACGATGGGCCTCGCCGTCGTCATGACGATCGCGGTCGGCTACGTCAGCGGCGCCGAGGCCGCAGGCGCCGTCTTCGGCACCCACCTGATGGGCTGCGTGCTGTTCATCATGGCCTTCTGCTACCACTCGGCCGGGAACTGGTCGCGCATCACCTCGATCGTGCTGGCCTGCATCCAGATCCTGATGGCGCTGCGGGGCGCCGCCACCGGCACCGCCCCGGGCGGCATCTTCGCCCTGATCGGGGCGCTCGCCCTCATCGTGACGCTCAGCCAGAAGTCGGCCGGCGCCTGGTTCAAGCGGCCCTGGGCCGCCTGATGCACGGACACGACCTCGCGGTCACACCGCGACCCTTCCCGACGCCGCTGGCCCGCACCCTGGCCGCCACTCGCTCCCAGGGGCGGGCGGCGCTCGCCGCCTATCTGCCGGTCGGCTTCCCGGACTTCGCTACCAGCCTGGAGGCCATGCACCAGGTCGCCGAGGCCGCCGACGTGCTCGAGGTGGGCGTGCCCTACTCCGACCCCGTCATGGACGGAGACACCATTCGCACGGCGGCCGCCCAGGCCCTGCGTGCAGGCTTCCGCATCGAGGACGCCTTCACCGCCGTGCGGGAGCTGGCCGCCCGCTCCACCACTGCGCTGGTGATGACGTACTTCCAGCCGGTGCACCGCTACGGGCCAGAGCGCTTCGCCCGGCGGCTCGCCCAGGCCGGCGGCTCGGGCGTCATCATCCCGGACCTGCCCGTCGATGAGGCCGCCCAGTGGCTGCACGCGGCCCGCGACCACGGTCTCGACACGGTGTTCGTCGTGGCACCCACCGCGTCCAACGCGCGTCTGGCCGCGATCTGCGCGCAGGGCAGCGGCATGATCTACGCACCCGCCACCATGGGCGTCACCGGAGGACAGGGGCCGCTGCACCCCGGCCTCGAAGGCTTCGTCACCCGCCTGCGCCACGTCACGGACCTACCCGTCGGCGTCGGCATCGGCGTCTCCACTCCCGAGCAAGCCGCCGCAGTCGGGAAGATCGCCGACACCTGCATCGTCGGCTCAGCCTTCGTACGCGCCCTGGGCTCGCGGCCCGGCCCCGCGGGTGTCTGCACCGCCGCCTCGCTCGCGCACCGCCTCGCCGAAGGCCTGCGCCGACCGTTGCACACCGCCGCATAGAACACCCAACCGGATTGCCCCACCGTCCAACGCGAAGACGGCACGCGAGAACTCCGGGGCCGCGATCGCTCTGCTCCCAGGCGGCGGGCGCCTACGCGTCGTAGACGTGCTCGAGGACGACGGTGCGGCGCACGCCAGCCTCCAGCATCGCCTGGGCTCGGTGCTGACCGTTGATGTAGCCGCCCTCGCTGTCGGGCTGAATCGCGACGGTGGGGTCGAACAGCGTTGACAACGCCTCCGTCTGCCACATGCTGGCCCCGGCCTCGGCCGCCTGCGCCGCGGCGAAGTCCTCCATGTCGTCGGCAACGACGCCCTGCGCACGAGCCCGCCGCAGGACCTCAAGGGCCAACGCGTTGACGGCGTGCCAGTCACCGCCGTGATACCAGCAACACGACCGCACGTCGCGCCGCGGCAGAGCCTGACGCAGCCAACGCCGCCACCAAGGCACCCCCTTCGGCATACAGCCGCGCTCCCGGAAGGGGTGGGGCCGACCGAGGCGAACCACCGCGAACTCCCGGAAGACTAGGCGTGGCTCCGGCACCGCAGGTCGCGGCACGTACCCGACGCCGCGACCGGGATCGACCTCGCCGCCCACCAAGACCCTGAGCTGCTCGTCCGTGATCCCCCTCCACCGAGGCCCGGTGGGCCGGTAGCCGTCGGCGCCAGCGAACGCCACCCGTTGAAAACGCGCCTCCCTCGGTGAGCCTTCCGGAGCCAACTGCCGCTGCACCCATACAGGCGGCACCTTCTGGTCCGGGCAATGCCGTTCCCACACCGCGCCCGCGAACTGCTCCACTCCATTCGTCAGCCCCAACCCCTCGTCGCCGGCGATCTGTGTCGCCACCGCGACCGGGCGACAGCCGTCGGCGGTGAACAGCTGAAGACGGCACGTGCCCGGCAGGCCAGGAACGGTGAACATGTGGTCGTCCACGGTGCGCTGGCGCGAGGACGCCAACTCGCCAAGCTCGTCGCTGCCGGGGTGCGGCCCAGACACAGGCACCGCGGAGAGGTCATCGGTCATCCTCCGATGATGGCGGGCCCGGCAGGTATTCGAGAGCGGATCGGTCTGTGACGATAGGAGACCAGGAGTCGTTCTCACGCCTCGGATGCCCGCGGCACCACATCCATCCGCCAGCTGAGGCGACGACCCGCCGGGATCCGTCCATCACGCGCGGCCGCCCAGTCCCAACTGTCAGTGGCGTACGACAGAGTGACTGGACCTTTCGGTCGCTCCCCCAACCCGCCAGAAGGGCAGATCCCCTTGTTCAGCACGCAGGGCCAGTGGGACGATGGCTACGCCAACGGCCGTCGGTACCGACAACTCACCCACGCAGAACGCGCGCTGCTCGCTACACACGTCCCCGTCCCAAGCGGGGGCCGCGCCCTGGACGTGGGCTGCGGCACAGGCGAGCTCGCCACCCACCTCCACGGCATGGGCTACCAGGTCGACGCCGTCGACTGGGCCCCCGCCGCCCTCGCCCGCGCCGAGGCCCAGCACGGCGCGAGCGCCCGATGGCTGGCCCTGGACATCGAGCACGACGACCTGGCCGAACTCCGCGACGGCTACGACCTGATCACCCTCCGCCTCGTGTACCCCTTCCTCCACGACCGTGCAGGGACCCTCCGCACCCTCGCCGCGCTTCTGCGCCCCGGCGGCGCGCTCGTGGTCATCGCGCCGCTGGCCGAGCACACGCCGGCCGAGCGCCGTGAAATCGCACTCGACGAGGAGGAACTCGCGCAACTGCAGGACGGATGGGCCAGTGTGCAGCGCCACGACGCCGCCCGCCTGACCTTCGTCGTGCTGAAAGAGGGCCACGCCACCACGGCCGACACTCCTGCGCACTCAGGCGACGCGGTCGCCCGCGCGCGTCCGCGCGGCGGCGGCCACCCATCGTCAGCCAGCGCCGGCACCCGCAACGAGCGGGCGTGGACGCTGTACGGGAAGCGCCAGATGGAGCACGGCTACATGCCGCCCGTCCCGGACACGATCTCGTGGGGGCCTTGGTCAGGCGTCGGCCCGGGCAGCGAGATCCTCGGCGACCTCACTGCGAAACGCGTCCTGGACATCGGCTCCGGCCCCGGCCACCACGCCGTCCACCTCGCCCGCGACCACGGCGCCCACGTCACCGCGATCGAACAGGCCGCCACCCAGCACGCCCGCGCCACGGCCCACTTCGGCAACGAGCCAGGCATCCGCTGGCTCCACGGCGACATCCTCGAGCACCTGTGCACCGCCATGCCGTACGACGCCGCGTACGCGATCGGAAGCCTCGCCTACATCAACCCCCACGAACTCCTCCCCGCCCTGCGCGACGGCCTGAACCCGCACGCACCCCTGGTCTTCTCCGTCCTCCACACCGACCTGCACGGCCACGGCCCCGACACCCGCGTCGCCCCGCGCGAACAGGAAGTACGTCTGCGTAACGACCCGCCGCTCACCGTAGACATGTGGGTCCTCGCGCCGCGGCTGTGGCGCACCCTGCTTGCCGAGCACCACTTTCAGGTCGAAGCCGTCGACGTGCTTCGCTCCCCGGATGCGGCCAGTCCCGTCGTCCACCAGGTCATTCGCGCACGCCGCTTGCCGCACGTACGCGACTCCGATCCGCCGAGCTGACGGCCGACCCTGCCGGGAGGTGCTTCATTCAGCCGGTGGCCTGTCGGGCTACGGCCTCCATGAGCCGGGGGAGCCGTTGGGGCACCGGCACCAGGTGCTCGTGTACCAGCGTCATGGGGGCGATCACACGGGGCTCCACGTCCGGGCCGACGACGTCGACCACCGGCTCCCAGCCGGTGGGGAGCGACTCGTCCATGCGCGCCCGGCATCTGCCTCCGTACGTCTGCATCAGCACCACCAGAACGAGCGCCGTCAGGTCGGTGTGCAGGGCGATCCAGTCGTCGGTCTCGAATTCATTGAAGGGCATCCGCTGAACGTCCCGGTCCAGGAGGTCGACCGCGGTCAGCGGGTCCGCGTCGAAGGCGAGCGCGGCCCGGTCCCCGCCGAGCTGTTCCACCCAGGACCGGACAGCGGGCAGACAGCCGCTCAAGAAGGCGTCAATGTCAATCACGTTCCGACTCTGGCACGCTGCACAGCCGCGGCTGTGACCGGCCGCGAAGTCCGGGCCGTGGCACTCGGGGGCCTGTGCAGTCACCTCACCCCGGTCACGCAATCTGTCCCTGGGTGGGTCAATTGTTGCCGCTAATCTTCTTCCTGACAGTTTCGAGCTGGGGGGAAAGATCAATGACCGACAAGTCATGGGGCGAACTCGACGAATGGGAGCGCCTGGCACACACCTTGCGGTGGGCCGGGCACGAAGCACGCGACGTCGAGGACCTGGTACGCCTCATCGGGTCACAGAAGGCGGGCGCCCGCGTCATCGAGCGCATCGAGCAGAAGCTGGCCGAGCACAACATCGGCCACCTGCCCACCCGGCTCCCCACCGACAGCACGCGCCGAGTCCTCCTCTACAGCAAGGAGAACGTCGGGGTTGGCTACGTACTGAGCCTGGTTCACGAGCTCGCCGTCCAGGACCCCGCCGACGAGCACAACGCGAGCGTCAACCAACTGGACTCACTCCTCAAGAACATCACGTCGCTGTCGCTGAACGCCCGTCGAGGGGCCGAAATCCCGTTCACCAACTCCAACCAGCCCATCGGCACGAACGGTTGAGGATCCAGGTGAACGCAGAGCAGGCGATGACCGAGCCGTACGCCGACATGTGGGGGTCGTCCGAGCCCCCGCCCCGTAAGAAGCGGCCCCCGAACCCGCGGCGAACCAGCCTCGAGCGCAACTGGGCATGTCTCGCCAAGGACAACGCGTGCGCCGAGCACGACACCGCACTCAAGGACGGCCTCGGGCACGACGACGAGGGCCACCGCATCGCCCGCCGCCTCATCGCGAGCGGCGTCACCACACCTGCCCAGCTGCGCACGCTCTCCCCGGCCGACATCCTCGACGTGCGCGGCCTCGGAAACAGTGCACTCAAGCGCATCACCCAGCAAGGGCTCCTCGGCGAGCAGTTCCAAACGCGGCCCGGCCGCCGCACCCTCATCCACTTCGGGCACCAGAAGGCGCGGCTCGACCTCGGCGAGGCCCAGCGCCTGACCGCGCTCATCGACTTCGCACGCGATCAGGACTGGGACGTCGTCGCCATGTCCGTCAACAGCGGAGCCCCCGGCGCCGGCCAATGGCGCAAGGCCTGCGAGGAACTCGCCAGTGGCACCCTGGACCACGTCGTGTACTGGGACAAGGAAGCCGGACAACCGGCGGCACTGCACGCGGCCGACGACGCCTAGAGCGAGGCGCCGAGACGGCCGCCCTTGCGAGGCCCCGCCCGCAAGGACGGCCGTCGCCCTGCGCAAGCCTCCTCCCGAACACCAGCTGCTCGAGAGCGCCGCCACCAGCTCAGCCCGCCCCACGGGTACCTCGCCCGCCACCCGGATGTCAGTGCCGCCTGCGACGATGAACGGATGCCGCAGAAAGGCCCAACTGGGCTTACCCACAACGGACATGTGACAGGACCAGACCGTTACGCGACCGGTGCCACCACAGGGGCAGGGGGTTGGAGTTGAGCACACGGGCCGAGATAGCAGCGGAGTACGTGCAGCTGCAGCGCACCGTGAAGGACCGTCATGCCGACCTCGCCGGGCACACGGTGGGCGACGAGGAGTTCGCCAGCCGCTATGGGGCCCTCCTGGAGGCGACGGACGCGCTCTTGGAGTCCGAGCGGACGCTGCCGTCGCGGCTCGCCGAGCCGGACCGTCAGTTGAGTGAGCGCATCGTGCGCTGCTCGTGGCTCGGGCAGGTCGCCGTCGCCATCGTGCTCGCCGTGCTGGTGTTCGCCCTGGACCGCTCGGCGTGGTGGCTCGTGGTCCTGGTGCCCCACACCATCGCCCTGCTCGCCTTCTCCTTCCAGAAGGTGACCGAGAAGAACCACCGCTTCTACCGGCACCTGACCATCGGCCTGCACATGGAATGCGTCCTGGTCGCGCTCATCGTGCTCAGCGTGATCTCTGCCTGGTTCCTGGTCCTGGCAATCTTCGGATGGCTCGTCCTCGGAGTCTCGGCGAGCGAGGGCCCGAGTGAGCCGGCGCAGAAGGGACGCACCCTGTGATCGACGACCACGACTACAGGATCCGGGACCTGGACAGCCGTACCGACGCCCTGGACAGCGACCTGAAGGAGGTCCAGCGGAAACTCGGATACGTCGATGACGTGGAGGGCGACCTGCGGCGCGTCCGCAGCGACATCTCCGACGTCGACGACCGGGTCGACGAACTCCGCGACAGCCTCACCGACCTGGAACGGGACAGCGAGCGCGCCGTGGACAAGCTCGTACTCCGCGTCCAACACCTCGAGGCACAACTGGCCGCCGCCGACGACGCGATCCCGCGGGCCGACTTCGACACCTTCCCCGCTTCCTGGACCAAGCTCGGTGAACTCGCCGGCCGCGCCCGCGAGGCCCGCGCCGTGCTGCTGTCCGAGGGCGCCCGAGGCCTGCGCCACTCCCACATCAACTCATACCGCAAGGCCGTAGCACGGCGCGACGCGATGTACGGCAACGTCATCGCCGCCGCCCACACCCTGGCCACCACCCCCTTCGGGGACGCCAAGCACACCGAGGCCGCCCAGACCTTCAACTCAGCCCGGCATCAGGCCGAACAGTGCGCCAAGCAGGCCAACGCCTACGCCGCCGACGCCCGCGAGGCACAAGCCGCACTCGACGAGGACCGCGAAACCCGCCACCGGGACGCCAAGCTGCTCGCCGAAGGCGCACGAGCCCAAGAGAAACTGAACCTGCACCTGCGCACCCGCATCTCGGAAGCAGTCAGCGCCCGCGCCCTGCTGCCGGTGTGGTTCACGACCGCCCTCGGCCCGACCGCCCCCACCTCAAAAACCGAGGACTGGCTGGAGACCGCGACCGACGTCCTGGCCTACCGCACCACCTACAAGGTCACCGACCAGGTCCTGGCGCTCGGAGCCGAGCCCGAGGACCACGCACCCGGACGCGCCAGGTGGCACACCGCCATCACCAACGCACTGCGACGCTTCTGAGGAGACGCACCGCCCAGCGTCCTCGGGGGAGCACGGGACCGAGGTGCTGGGCGGGCCTGATCGGCGGACAATGGAGGCACGGGTTCTGTGCTCGTGGAAGAAGATCCCGATGTCCAGGTGCCTCCTTGGTGGCAGCGCTGCCGTCCTCATGCTTGTGCTGGGCGGCGCCGCAGTCTCCTGCAGCGACGACGGTGACAGCGCCGCACAGTCCGAGCAGAGCACGAAGGAGAAGCAGGACGAGAAGTTCCTCTCGATCGTGCACGAGAACCATGTCCTGTCCGTGAAGTCGGACAAAGAACTCGCGCGGCTGGCCCGCGACGAGGTCTGCACCAACGCGGCCGGCTTCCTGACCACCACACCAGAACTCGCGACGGCCTCGGTCCAGAACAGCGACAGCTCGCTGGACGACCGCGAAGCCGGCGTCGTCCTCGAAGCCGCGGTCAAGGTGTACTGCCCCGACCAGGCCCCCGACTCGTGACTGCCGCCCGCGCGCCCACCGCCACGAGCACGGCCGTGGTCGTACGGCCTTGCTCAGCGCCGCGCCGGGGCGATCGAGAGGCGAGCGCCCTCAGCCGGTCCTAGGCTGAAGGTCTCGGGGCAGTCTCGGAGGTGTCGTATGCCCCGCCCCGTCTGGTCCGGCGCGATCTCGTTTGGCCTGGTCACGATCCCGATCAAGGTAGCCACCGCGACCGAGGACCACAGCATCCGCTTCCACCAGTACCACCTGGAAGACATGGGCCGGGTCCGCACCCGCAAGATCTGCGAGACCGAGGGCCGCGAGGTGTCGGGCGATGAAATCGGCAAGGGCTACGAGGTCAGCAGAGACACGATCGTGGCCGTCTCCGACGAGGAACTGCGGGAGATCCCGCTCCCGACGGCCAAAGCGATCGAGATCGTGGCCTTCGTTCCGTACGAGTCCGTCGACGTGATCAGAATTGCCGACGGCTATTACCTGGAAGCAGACGGCCAGGTCGCGGCCAAGCCGTACGCACTCCTCCGCCAGGCCCTGGCCCGGAACTCCAGGGCAGCCATCGCCAAGTTCGCGTGGCACGGCCGGGAGCGTCTCGGACTGCTGCGCGTGGTCGACGGGGCCATCGCGCTGCATGCCATGAAATGGCCCGACGAGGTCCGCTCCCCGCACTCCCTTGCCCCGCGGGAGGTCGACGTCACGAACAAGGAGATCGACGAGGCGCTCGTGCTCATCGACTCCATGACCTACGACGGGCCGATCCGCGAAGCCGAGTGGGCCACCGACCGCTACACGGCCGCCCTCGAGGACGTCATCCACGCCAAGGTCGACGGGAAGAAGCCCCCACAGCCCCAGACGGGAGAGGAGCCGACCGGGCAGGTCGTCGACCTCATGTCCGCGCTGGAACAGTCCGTGCAGCGCGCCAAGCAGTCCCGCACGGACGGCGCTGACGCGGACGTGCACGAGCTGAAGCCGAAGAAGAAGGCCGCCAAGAAGGCCCCGGCGAAGAAGGCCACCACCTCGAGCACCAAGAAGACCGCCAGCATGAAGACGGCCTCGAAGAAGTCCCGGTCCGCCTGACCGCGCAGCTGCCCGGCGGGTCACCTCAGGCGCATCACCGTCACCGTGGAGTGCCGTGTGGTGCCACTCTCGACCTCGGCGACCAAACCCGGCCCGATCGCCGCGTACGGCTCCCCGTCGTCGGTCCGAGCCGACGCTGCTCCCGGGCCCGATCCTGCGATGTGCTCGGCGGCTTCGGCCGAGACGCCCGCCGAGACAGGCCGGGACAAGACGCACCGCCCGTCCGGCAGCCGCAGCGCCAGCCGGCGCGGCCGCCCCGGCGGACCGACGTAGCCGACGACGGCGACGTCCACGCTCTCGCTGTGGCGGATCTTCTTCCACGAGCGGTTGGCCCGATAGGGGCTGTCGGCCCGCTTGGCGACGATCCCCTCGATGCCCTGGGCGGTCAGCGTCTCGTACCAGACGCGGGCCACGTTCACGTCGTCCGTGGCGGGCACCGGCTGCAGCGGCGGACCGAGCGGCTCCAGCACGTCGAGAAGCGCCGCCCGGCGCTCCGTGTACGGGCGGCCACGCAGATCCTGACCACCGAGCATCAGGCAGTCGAATGCCGCGAAACTGGCGGGCCACTGCTGCATGAGACCGGCCAGGCGCCGCCCGCGCGCCGAGCTCCGCGAACGCACCGCCCCGAAGTCGACACGGCCGGCCCGCCAGATCACCAGCTCGCCGTCGAGGACGGTGTCGCGGGGGAGTGCCATGGCGGGCGCGGCGATGTCGAGCCACTGCTCGGTGGCATCCCGGCCCGCCCGGGTCTGGATGCGGACGGCGTCCCGCCGCCACACAACGCCCCTGTCGCCGTCGAACTTGGGCTCGTACCACCAGCCGTCGCCCTCCGGCAGGACGGCGACGGACTCGGCGAGCGCGACAGCGACGGGATAGTCCACGGCGCCACCCTGCGACCAAACACGCCCCCGCGCCCGGTGGGCTACTCCACCGCGCACGGTGCGGGCCCGCCAGACCGGGATCACTCACCGATCGGATTAATCTTCCTGACATGGCAGACGATTCCGACTACGAGTTTCCGCAGGACCTGCTGACCGCCCAGCGCGAGCTCACCGAAGCGGTGGCCGAGCGTGACGCCTTCGCCCAGACGCTCCCCTGGTCGCTCACCAAGGCCGAAGCGATCCCGAGGTCCGGGTACACGAATTTCGAGCGTCCCGAGGTACCGGAGGACACCGACGAGGAGACCCTCGCCCGGTACGCCGCGCTCCGCGCCCGTGTCGTGGAGCTCAGTGAGTTCATCATCTGTCATCGGTACTGGGCGGAGCTCGATGGCTCGGACGCCGTGCGGGCGCGCTCCCGGCTCAAGCACCACCCGGACGCCCAGCCGAGTCGAAGCGGGCAGGAGCACGAGCTGGCCAGCGAGCAGGAGCAGGACGCCGCGCAGGCGGCGTAGCGCGAGCGACTACTCGCTGTCCTGGCTCTCGGCTGGAGGCGGCCACTGGTCGATGGGCCAGGCCTCGTTCTGATCGTCGTAGGCCGCCAGCTCGACCGAGGCATTCGGGGTCTCCGCCAGCTGGTGGGCCCGCACGTATCCAGCGAATTTTCCGGCCGCCACGTCGGGGTCGTCCCACCAGCCGTGCAGGACGACCTTGCTGTTCACGGCGAGGGTCACGCGGAAGCGCCCAGGCGGTGGCGCGCCACTCATCTCGGCTCCTTGGGGCGCGGGGCAGTGGAGGCAGGGCGCACGACGTGGGCCCCGAAGCGCGCCCGTGCGAGGTCCGTCACCGCTTCGAGCCGCCGGGCTCGTTCGTCGGTGCCATTGTCGAAGAGCATCTGGTGGTGTGTCTGGGTGTCGGGCGCGAGCGCGTCGGCGCGCAGCACGATGGCCCGCACGCGGGCCCGCTGCAACCCGAGCGTCTCGTACAGGGCTGTCGCGAGGGCGTTCACGGCCGGGGTGTGCTGGCTCGGCTCGGGCAGTTGCCGGCTGCGGGTGGATTCGCTGCGGTCGGCGTAGCGGATGGCCAGTGTCACGCCTCTGCAGACCTCACCGTTCGCGCGCAGCCGGGAGCCGAGTTCGTCGGCCAGGCCCAGCAGCGCGGCGCGGTGGGCCTGGGGATCCAGTTCGTCGCGCGGGAAGAATGCCTGGGCGCTGGTGGAGCGGACCAGCGCGGTGCGCTGCACGGGGCGCGGATCGTGGCCGGCCGCACGGGCCGACAGTTCACGAGCGGCGTGCGCGCCGAGGATCCGGCTCAGGGCGCTGGAGGGTGCGTCGGCGAGCTGTCCGATGTTCGTGACGCCGTAGCGGTTGAGGACCTGCGCGGTGCGCGACCCGATGCCGGGCAGGGCGGTGAGTGGCTGAGGGCGCAGGAACCGCTCCACCGCCGCATCGTCGGGTGCCACGACCGTGATGCGTCCGTGCGGCGTGAGGGCCGCCGCCATCGCCGCGATCATGGGGGAGCGGCCGCCGCCCACCGCGCAGGGGGCGCCGTAGAGCGCTATGGCCCGCAGCTGCAGGATCGAGGCGAGCTCGTACGGGGTGCGGTCGAAATGCCGCAGCGCGCCGCTGATGTCCAGGTCGACGCTGTGGTCAGTGGGGAGCGGCTGGTGGATCGGGGTGATGTCCTCCACGAGGCCGAGCAGCAGCTCGAACGCCTTGTCCGGCTCCTGGTGGCCGGTGAGGTCGAATCGGATCCGCAGCACACTGCGATCAGGCCGTGCCCCGCCCGCGGCCGGAGGTGTCGGGGCGGTCATCCGGCGCTCCCGGGGGAGCGGTGGCCCAGGCGGCGCAGGTCGGCGGAGCGGCTGCCGGCGGGCTGAAGGTCGGCCCAGGCGTGCAGCTCGGCGCCCGCGGTCCCGTCGGCGAGCGTGCGCTGCCCGGCCGGCGTGCGGACGGTGTCTGGCTGCGCGGGCGTGGCGGCCGGTGCCGTACGCCCCAGGAGTTCGAGCGCGGCTTGCGGGCCGTGGTCGCGACGCGCGGCCGCGACCTCCTCCAGGTCCCAAACGCACTCGCCGACCACCGTTCTCCGCGCGCGATGTCCCTCGCTGGGCCGGTCCACGCCGCGGCGCTCGACGACGCCGCGTACGAGGAGGAGGCCCGAGTGGAAGATCGTGTGCGCGACCTGGTCGTGACTGTCCTCAAAGAACGCCAAATCCACGAGCCCAGATCCATCTTCCAGCGTCACGAAGATCACCCGCTTCCCGGACGGGATGGGCGGCGTCTGGGTGGATGCGCGCACGCCTGCCACCAAAACCTTCTGCCCGGGATGAAGGTTGGCCAGGTGGGCGGCGTCCGTCGCGCCGAGCTCGCGCAGCAGTCGGTGATGGTGCTCCATCAGATGTGCGGACACGTCGATCGACAGCACGTCCAGCTCGGCGCTCATGCGCTCGCGCCCCGTCATCTCCCTGAGGCCGGACGGCTCGGCGGTCACCAGGTCGCCGTCGAGCGCGAGCTGCCCGTCGGTGGTCTGCCGATTGCGGCCGTGCCGGTGCAGCTCGGTCGCCTGCAACAGCAGATCCCGCCGCGTCAGCGCGCCCTTGATCGCGTCGAGCGCGCCGATCTGGATCAGCCGCTCGGCGATCGGCAGCGAGGGTCTGGCGCGCTGCCACAGGTCCTGCAGAGAGGTGTAGGGCTGGTGCGCGGCGATCCGTGCCGCTTCCTCGGCGCTCATGCCCTTGACCGTCGACAGGGACAGCCGCACCCCCGGCCCGTCGGGAGTGGATTCGACGCGGTGCTCGGTGTGCGAGCGGGAGACATCGACGGGCAGGACGGGAACGCCGTGGCGGCGGGCGTCGGCGACGATCACGCGCTGCGGCCACATCCCGGGGTCATGCTCCAGGAGCCCGGCGTACAGGGCGGCCGGATGGTGCGCTTTGAGCCAGGCTGACTGCACAGCGGGCACGGCGAACGCGACCGCGTGCGCACGGCAGAACCCGTACGCACCGAACTCCTTGATCACGTCCCAGACTTCGTCGATGACCTCGCGTGTGTAGCCGCGTGTGGCGGCTGCGTTCCTGAACCAGTCGCCGACGCCGGGCAACCGCTCAGGATCGGCGAGGGCGCGGCGGGCGACGTCGCCCGCGGCACGGTCGCAGCCGGTCATGGTCGCCAGGATCGCGATGATCTGCTCGTGCCAGATCACCACGCCGTTGGTGTCGTCCAGGACGGGCACGAGGTCGGGGTGCGGGTAGTGCGGGGCGGCGCCGTGCCGTGCCGCAATGAAGCGGGCGGGCATGCCGCCCTTCACCGGGCCGGGCCGGAAGAGCGAGATGTCGGCGATGACGTCCTGCATGTGGCGCGGCTGCAGGCGGCCCACCAGGTCCATCTGGCCCGGCGACTCGATCTGGAAGCAGCCGATCGTGTCGCTCTTCCTGATCATCTGGAAGGTCCGCTCGTCGCCGAGATCGACGTGGTCGGGGTTGTCGAGGTCGAGCAGCCGGCCGGTCGTGCGGTGCACTTCCTTCACCGCGTGGGCCATCGCGGACTGCATCCGCACGCCGAGCACATCAAGCTTCAGGAGGCCAAGATCCTCCACCTCCTCCTTTGCGGCCTGCAACATCGGGAAGTCGCCGCCCGGTGTCGGTTGTACCGGTACACGATCAAGGAGGCTGGCGTTGGAGAGGATGACGCCACAGGGGTGCATGGCGTACCCCCGTACGAGCGCGTCCAGGCCCTCGGCGAGCTCGAACAGCGTCCCGAACTCCTCTGAGCGTTCGGAGAGTTGCCGCAGTTCGGGCAGCTCGGCAAGCGCGGATCGGATGTCGCAGGCGCGGATGTGCGGAAAGGATTTGGCGATCCGGTCCACCTCGGCCGGCTCGATCCCGAGAGCCAGGCCGGTGTCGCGCAGAGCGTGCCGGGCGCGGTACGTCTCGGGCATGCCGGTGACCGCGACCCGCTCGTTGCCGAACCTCTCGAAAATCCGGTCGTAGACTTCCAGGCGTCGCGCGGACTCCACGTCGAGGTCGATGTCCGGCAGCGACGTACGCCGTTCCGACAAAAACCTCTCAAAAAGCAACCTGTGGGACAGGGGATTCGCAGTAGCGACAAAGAGGGCGAAATTGACCATCGAGCCGGCGCCGGAGCCGCGGGCGGCAACCCGGATGCCCATCGCGCGGGTGTCGGCGACGACCTGCGCCACCGCAAGGAAGTACCCCTCGTATCCGAGCCTTCCGATCACGTCGAGCTCGTAGTCCAGCTGGCGCACCGCGTCGGGATCCCGATCGAGGCCGCGGGCGTGCATGCCGTCCGCACACCGCTGACGCAGCAGCCGCATCGCGCCGCCACGCTGCGGGTCGGCCCCGACCACGTGCGGCTCGGGGAAGTGCGCCCTCCCCATCCCCAGATCGGCCGGGGTGAGCGTGCAGGACGCGGCCGTGCCCTCGGTCTCGGCCAGCAGCGCAGCCGCCCGCTCGGAGCCGTGCCCCGCCGCCTCCGCGATCTTGGCGGCGATCGCAGCCATCTGCTCCGGGCCCTTCAACCAACGCTCGCCGCGATCCAGCGAGCGACGGTCGATCGGGCGCAGCAACCGGGCCGCATCCAGCACGTCAGCGAGCCGGTGCTGGGCAGGGTCGGCGTAGCGCACCGCGCCGGACAGCACGACCGGAACGCCGAGCTGGTCCCCGAGCTGCACCGTGCGCGCGGCCAGCCGCAGCGATCCTGCCCCGGTACCGGACAGGCCCGAGTAGACGCTCTCCAGGCGCAGTCCCGGCCCGGCGACGGCCTGCCACGGGCCCAGCAGCTGCTCGGCGAGATCCGGGCGCCCCCGCATGAGGGCGGCCGCTGGCTCGGAGGACGGCCCGAGCAGGACCACCAGGCCGTCACCGAGGTGTTCCTCGAGCACGGGCCACGCCGCCACCGGTACTCCGTCGACCGGATGGGCGTGCGCGGCCGACACGATCCGGCACAGCCTCGCCCACCCCCGCGCATCCTGCGCCAGGAGCGTGATCCGCCAGCGCGCCTCGGTCACGTGCGCGCCGCCGCGGGCCGGGGTGCGAGGCCGCTCGGCCCGCTCGGGCGCGACGGCGGGGGCGACCGCGAGGTCGACACCGAACACGGGCCGCACCCCGGCCGCGAGCGCGGCCTTGGCGAAGCGCACGGTGCCGGCAACGGTGTCCCGGTCGGTCAGCGCGAGCGTACCGATGCCGCGCTCGGCGGCCCGCCGCACGAGGTCGTGGGGGAGCGAGGCGCCATAGCGCGCCGAGTACCCCGAGGCCACGTGCAGGTGGGGGATCCCGGAGGCTGCCACGTTCCACCTCCGATCACTCGCGCTCCGAACGAACAAGCCATGTGACTTGATCTGCCACCAATGTACTCGAACAGAATTCGAACACGACGACGCTTCAGCCTCTCGTGTCGCCGCAGAAGCAACTTACTTTGAGGTCTATACATAGTTCCCAAAGTCGCTATAGTTCTGGTGCAGCAGAAGGAACTGCTTCTATGTGGGGGATCACATGAAGATCACTGTGTTTCAGTTCGAGGGAACACCCTCGGAGTTGGACGAGTCCGACACTCTGCGCGGGCTCGTAGCGCAAAGCGGCGCAGCTCGTGTCGTACACACGTCGCCTCCGGCGACGGACGAACGGATCCCCGGAGTCCCGGACGAGGGACAGGAAACGGTCCAGGCCCTGGTGAGGCGGAGTCCGGCACCGGAGCTGTTCACCCGCTTCCTCGCCCGCACGACGGCATGGGAGGGCGTCTCGGCCCGCGGCATCAGCCGCAAGCACGCGCCGGAAGGGGCCCCGCTCGACTACAGCCGCTACCTGCGGCTTCGCAAGGAAGGCAGCCGCCTGGGCGGATTCGCCTACGTCTACGCCGAGCGCAGCAGCATCAACCTCCGGCTCCATCACTCCATGGCCGAGCTACGCGAGCTCGGAGTAACCTCCGCCCGCGTCCTGTCCACGGGGCACCCGAAGTACCGCGTCAGCGTCGATCTCACCGACGAGACGAGCCTCGAGGACGCGCTCACTCTCGCCGAGGCCGCCTACAGGGCCACGTGAGACCACCCGAGCCGTCGGCCGTGAGCGAGCCCAGGAACGCTCCCGGCCGGTGCCGCACGGCACCTGCGAACCGCAGGTGCCCGCCGTGATCCCGCTGCTGCTGTCTCAGATCCGGGCTCTGGCGCACGCCCCGGACGCGGCTGTCGACGGTGCCCTGGCCGCTGCCCCCAAGTAGAACGTGCGGGCAGCCGCCACGGCCGCCGGGAGCGACGGAGAAGCTCGCCGCCGAGCAGCAGCGCGGGGCGGCAGTGTGTGCTCCCCGCAGGAGGTGCCCCGCCCGTGTGTCCGGGCTCGGGTGAGGTGGGATGTGACGCTCACGCCGGATCCTCGGGAGACCAAGCAGTGCACAGTGCCGTTCCTGCGGTGCGATCGCGGAGGGGCGGGGTTGGGCGATGGGCCCGCCCCTCCGCGATGTCGGGCTCCGACCACCGCTCTGGCCTGCCCCGCATGCAGCAGGAAGGCGCTGTACTCGGCACCACTGGCGCAGCCAAAAGGGACACCTGTAGGGCCGTCAGTGAGCCGGGATACGGTGTGCTTCCGGAAAGCAAGGAGGGCCGCCATGGGGGCTACGAAGCGGAGCGCGGGGCGTCCGGCCGGCACCCTGACCCAGCCGAACGGGCTGACCGAACGCCAGGAGGCCATCGTGCGCGCGGTCCAGGCCAGCATCCGCGAGCGAGGCTATCCGCCCTCCATGCGGGAGATCGGCGCGGCGACGGGGCTGTCCAGCACCTCCTCGGTCTCGCACCAGATCAGATCGCTGGTCAAGAAGAGTGTTTTGCGCAAAGACCCGCACACCCCCCGCGCCTACTCCCTGACTCCGAGCGCGGCAGCGGCCCTGGAGTCCACAGACTGGGCCTTCCCCGATCAGGACGATGAAGCAGACGCGGTGCGCGCGCCGCTCGTGGGCCGGATCGCGGCGGGCGTCCCCATCACGGCGGAGCAGCACGTCGACGGCAGCGTCATGGTGCCGAGGCAGATGACCGGCGGCGGTAGCGTCTTCGCACTCACCGTTCAGGGCGACTCGATGATCGGGGCCCACATCGTCGAGGGCGACACGGTGATCGTGAGGTCCCAGCCCGACGCGCAGTCCGGGGAGGTAGTCGCAGCGATGATCGACGGCGAGGCCACGATCAAGCGGTTCAAGCGCGACGGCCAGGGCGGCGGCGAGGTCTGGCTTCTACCCGAGAACCCTGCCTACGCACCGATCGACGCCTCGAACGCGACGATCCTGGGGAAGGTCGTAACGGTCCTGCGCAGCCTCTGACGGCCGTCAGTCTGGGCCCTCCCGCTCACCGGACTCTAGGCACGGTCACTACTCCGGCTCGCTCGGCCTCCTGGTTCCTCGACGGCACACCGGCAGGCCATGCTCAGCGGCTGTACTCGCGCCGGGCCGTGGCCAGACCCTCGGCAGGGCTGCGCGGCGGTGGCCCGGGGAAGACGGGGATGGGAAGTGGGGGCGCGGCAGCCAGCCACCGGCAAGCGCGTCGTCCCCGGCCACGTCGACCACTTCTGTCGCGGGCCGTGTGGTTGAATCCGAGGTCGTGGCCCGGTGGGGGCCCTGCCCTGTGCTCGACCCGACATCGAGTACGTCGTGGAGAAGCCAACTCGGCTGGCACCGCTGCATGGTCCGCGTGTTTCGACGGCTCGAGCCGCGCACGCTGTGTCGGGACAGCTCCGCGGCTGAGGGGCTCCGAGACATGAAGTCACACGCCATCGAACGCCGCGCCCAGCTTCTGCGCCTGTACACCGGAATGCCCTGGCAATCCGCCCGGCTCAGGGTCGAGGCCGCGAGCCCTGGCTCCCTGCTGATTGCGCAACCCGACGTCGACCAACTTCTGCTTGAGGCACGAGTGATGGCGGCCCTGGCCTGGCGGCAGATTGGCACCGTGCACCCGTGGGGCATCAAGTACGTCGACCCCTACCCGGACCGTCTCCTGATCCGCATCGAGCCTGCGGCCATCGCGCAGCGCGCTTCGGACTGGCCGCCGGCACTGGACCTGGCGGAAGCGCTGCTGCCGCGCGCCGACGAGCACGGCGAACTCCTGGGGGTGCCCGGAGTCCGTACGCGCATCGAGGACGAGCAGGTGGTCCTCCATGTGGCTGGCACATCCGCATCAATCACGCTGCTCGGCGTCGAACCTGCAGAGTGGCTGCACGCAGTGGACGTCCAGGACCAGGAGTGGGCCGCCGACGGCATGACGGCGTGTCACCGGCACTCGTCGACGCGATGGCATCCCCTCGAGCGCCCCTACCGCCGAGGCCCGGCCGCGTCGGCCTGGCTGACCAGCGGGCTGCTGCGCCGCGTCGGCCTGATCCGCACTCTGGGAGTACCGCTGGGCGTGACCGGCTGGCTCGCAGGCCACAAACGGAGCGGCGGTGAGCACTGGGTCATCGACCCCGAGTTCGCGGAGGGGCACGGCGCCGCCGGCCATCGCAGGTTGATGGCCCTGCTGTCAGCGCCCGGCTGGGGTCTGCCCCTTGACCCGGTCGACGAGCACTGCCTGTGCCACCTGCCTCCGGGAGTCAGTGATCAGTGCACGACGACTTCTGCCGGCCGGGCCGATCGCCCCGGAGTGCTGGAGGTGCGCGCGATTCATCGTCGTGGTGACCGTCTGAACTGGATTCAGCGGCACCGGCCGGAGCGCTACGAAGCTCAGCACAAGCTCACGCTCACGGTGCCCGCCTGGGTCGATCCATGGCTCGAACGCAATGGATCGCTCGTTCCTGACGGACCTTCCGCCACACGTTCGTGATGGTCAGTGGGCACGAGTTCAAGATCACCGCCGTTTAAGGGCGGCACCCGGCCCGATCGCGCCCCAATGGAGCCAACACTCCAATGGGCCCGATCTCTACGAGTGGCCGCTCATCGCCTGCGCCCGGCTCGTCGAGCCGGGCGCAGGCGGTTGCGCGCAGCCGTGCAGCGGCCTCGGGTTCGACTACGCCCGTCCTTCGGGAAGTTCGCCCCCACGGTCTCGCGCCATGTCCTGCAGTCGGTCCACGACCGCTCGGCAGTCGCCAAGCGCACGGTGGTTGCCGCCGTAGAGCCGCTGCCAGGCGTAACCGCCCCAGTAGTCGCTCCATTCGCCCGCCCACTCCGAGTAGGGGAGCATCACGTCCTCGAACCGCACCTGGTCGAGCCACTCCTGGGCAGCGGCCTGCGGGTCTGGGTGCTCGGCCTGGCGGTAGTGGAGGACGAGTTCGTGGCGCAGCCGGGCCACGTCGTAGGACTTGTTGTAGATAAGGCAACGCCTCCCTACGAGCGCCGTGGAGAGCTGCTCCAGGAGGCGGGGGAACGATGCCGCGGCGGCGACGTCGCGGTCGCCGAGCCCGTGGATGGCAGTTGCTTCGTCGGGGATCGGCTCGCCCGGGTTCACCAGAGCATCCACCACAACGTCGCCGCTGACGGCGAGGACGGCTATGTCCACGATCCGGGCCTCGGCGTGCAGCCCGGTGGTCTCCGTGTCGAGGATGACCGCGTCCTGGTCGGCCAGCACAGTGCGCGCCCAGTCGGTGAGCGCAGCGATCCTGCGCTCACGCGCCCGCTGCGCCCTCTCGTGCTCCTCGCGGGCAGCCGCGAGCCGCTCGGCGCGCTGCTGCTCGTCGCGCTCGGCACACGGCGGGCACCAGCGGGGCGAGAACCAGCGGCCAGCGGCCTGTGCCGCAGTGATCTCCTCCTCGGTGGCCGTCTGCTCGGTGCAGCCTGGTCCCGGGCACGTACGCAGCTCCGCGGCCTGCCGCTCCAGCGTGACCTGGCGGCGCAGCATCCGCGCGAGCCAGCACGGAATGCAGTCGGACCTGCGGCCGCCGGGCAGCGACGAGTGGGGGAGAGGCTGCAGGGAGATGCGGCGGCACGCGCGGCAGGTGCGCCGCTGAAGGTCCACGCGCTCCTGGTAGGCCCTGTCACGGCACTCCTGACAGGACGCCCCGGCGATCACATAGCCGCGCACCTCTTCGCACTCGGGGCAGGTCCGCCGGGCCTGCATGGCCCGCCGCTGCTGCCCCGACAAGGGCCGCATCTTCGCGGCCTGTGCCGGGTCGTAGAGCGGGAACTTGCCCCAGCCGTGGCCGCGCCGGTACGCGCGCAGGAAGCCGAGTGGCCGCTGCCCCGTGGCGGGCTTGAGCCGGTCCGCCCGCAACTGGGTCTTCGTACGCAGTCCCTCGGGGACCTGATCGCGGTCGTACACGGGCAGATCGCTGACGTCGGCTGCGACGGCTGCGGTCGTGGGCACGGGGACCTCCTGGCGGTGCGAATGCGTCCACGAACCAGTGCAGCGCACGCCACTGACAATCCCGCGGGCGTGGTGCTCCGAGAGCAAGGGGAGTGCACCGGCTGACGCGCCCTCGGCGAGGTGGCGAGCGCCCCCGAACTCATGCCGATGCCACTACAAGACACAGCGGGCTGGACGACACTGGAGGTGTGCCCGGCGGGGAGGGGGTTGTGAGCCCGTGACGAGCTCCGCCGGGCACTGAGCTTTTGCCGGGCACTGAGCTTTTTAGGCGGTTGCCTGGCCGTGGGCGTCGATGGGCGGGGGCAGGGCCCGCAGTCGCTCGGTGAGGTCGCCGGCGCTGGCGTGCTGCTGGCCGGTGAGGCGGTCGTTGAGGACGGCCAGCCGGGAGCGGGCGGTCGCGCGCAGCCGGGCGGCGGGCACGGTGTCGAGGACGTGGTGGGCGCGCTGGGCGGCGTCCTGCGGCGCGGCCGATGCTTCGGCCTGGGCGAGGACGAGGGAGGCGGCCGCCCATGCGGGGGTGCCGTCGGTGGTGGTCGTCAGCGAGGTCTCGGCGCAGGTGCGGGCGTGCTCGGTGCGGCCGAGCGTGAGGTAGGCGTCGGCCTGGTGCAGGGCGAGTTCGGCCGCGTCGAAGCCGAACCGGCCCGGTGCCTCGGGGTGGGCGGCCTGGTCGAGCTCGTCGCGGGCCGCGTTCAGGGCGTGGTCGGCGTCGGCGCCGCGGTCGGCGGCGGCCAGGGCGGGCACCAGGGCCCACGCGGCGAGTTGGGCGTGGACGCGGCCCTCGGGCGCGATGGCGAGACCGTGCTCGGCGTGCGCGAGCGCGGCCGAGAGCTGCCCGATGGAACGGGCGACCATGCTCTGCGCGCCGCACGCCCACGCCTCGAGGCGCCGGTCTCCGGTGCGGGCCCCGTACGCGGCGGCGGTGGCGAGGTGCACCCGGGCGCCGGTGGGGTCGTCGAGGTGGTGGGCGAGGTTGCCGAGCAGGGCGCTCAGCCAGCCGACCTGGCGGCGCACCCCGTCGGTTTCGTCTCCCGCGTCGAGGGCGGGGGTGAGCAGCCTGCGCACGTCGCGGACCTGTTCGAACAGCAGGTGGGGCGGGTGTTTGCTGTAGTTGAGGGCGTAGTGCTCCACGGCGGCCTCGGCGAGGTCCACGACCAGGGGAGAGGCCTCGGGGCTGGCGAGGAGAGCCAGCTGGAGGCTCTCGCGCACCGCTGGAAGGCCCGCGTCCGTCGTCATCCGCATCGGCTCCAATTCGTGCGGGCCGTGCCCGTCATCGGCGGCGGTGTGGTCCTGACCGTACCGGAGAGAGGCGCCCGCGTAGGGATCCCTCTGCAGCCCGAGTTGGATCGGGCGGGCGCCGTAGGCGCGCGACAGCATCACGGTGTACTCGGCGTCCGGCCACTGGGCAGGGTGGTGCTCCCACCGGCACAGCATCGACGCCGACAGCCCGCGGGGGCGCAGGCCGGCCGCCCGGTAGTGGATGGCCACCTGGCTGATCGCCTCGGCGCGCGACCAGCCCAGGGCCAGCCGCCAGGCTTCCAGGGCGGTCAGTTCGGGCAGCGCGGTGCGCAGCTCGGTGACGGTCCGCTCGGTGGTGCGCTGCTCGCGCTGGCAGCGCATCCGGATGTCGCGGGCGATCCGGCTGATCTCGGCACGGCGGGAGCGGGTGACGGTCGCGGTCATGATCCCCCCGAACTGGGACGGTGCAGGCCTTCGGGATGGCCTCCCACGGTAGTGGCTTGCACCCGCCTGTGAGGGCCGCCGGTATTGCGGGCAACCCGCAATGCCCCCGTGCCCGACGGGCAATGACGCGCCGTCATCCGAGCGCGAGGGTGGGTGGTGCGGCCAGCTCCCCGGTCGCATCGTCCAGCAAGGAGGCACTCATGCCGAACCAGACAGCCCAGACGCCCGGCCTGGTGCGCGGCCGCCGCGCGATCCAGGCGGCCCGCTCCCGCGGCGCCACCCCCTCGGACGGCGGCGGCACCGGCCGGAGCGACGGCAACGACTGACCGGGCGGAGAGCGAACAGCGATGACGCGCACGCGTATCGCGGAGCGTGTGGGCCAGGACCAGTTCCTGGCCCACACGCTGCACCGCGACTTCCGACACGTCCCCGGCGCCTTCTCCCCGCGTGAGCTGCGCGCCCTGATCACCTTCGACGACCTGAACGAGATCCTGGCCCGCCACCGCCTGCAGCCGCCGCGTCTGCGGCTCGCCAAGGACGGCGAGACGCTGCCGCTGGGCCGCTACGCGGAACCGGTGACGACCCGGCGGGCAACGGTGTGGCACCGCGTTCACCCCGCCGACCTGCACGAGCACCTCGCAGACGGCGCCTCCCTGGTCCTGGACCAGATCGACCACCTCCACGCACCGGTCGGCGACCTCGCCGCCGAACTGGAGGGCTGGCTGCGCAACTCGGTGCAGGTCAACGCCTACGCCGCCTGGACGGCCACCGAAGGGTTCGGCACCCACTGGGACGACCACGACGTGATGGTCGTACAGGTGGAAGGCGCGAAACGGTGGCGGATCTTCGGACCGACCCGGCGGGTGCCGCTGCACCGCGACGTCGCCGAGCCGGAGCCCCCGCCCACCGAACCGCTCGCCGAGCTCGTGATGCAGCCCGGCGACCTCCTGTACCTGCCGCGCGGCTGGTGGCACGCCGTCACCGCCGACCAGGGCACCCACTCCCTGCACCTGACGTGCGGCATCACCCCGCCGCACACCGGGGCCCGGCTGCTGACGTGGCTCGCCGAACAGCTCCTGGCCACCGACGCGTTCCGCCTCGACCTGCCGGTGCACGCCGATCCCGACACCCAGGCGCAGGCCCTGGCCGTGCTCGCCAAGGAAGTGGCGGCCGCGATGGCCGACCCGTCGCTGATCGACCGGTACGCGGCCGCCCAGGACGCCGCCGACCTCGGCCGCATGCGCCCCTCCCTGCCGCACCTGCGCGAGGTGCCCGCCGACCCGGCCCTGCGGGTACGGCTGACCACCGGCCGCGGCCGCCTGACGGCCGTGACCGTAGACGGCGAGGCGCTGGTGCGGCTGCGCGGCGCCGGGCAGGAAGTCGACGCCGCGCCCGCCGCCCGCCCGCTCCTCGAAGCCCTGCTGGAGCCGGGATGGCACCGCCTCGGGGACCTCGCCGCCACCTGCGGGGTGAGCGTCCCGGACGCGGCCGCGCTCGTCACCGAGCTCGTCACGGCGCAACTCGCCGCCGTCGACGGGACGCCGCGGTGACCGCCACGCTCGCGCTCGGCTGCTACCGGCTGCCGCCCGCCGCGCTGCCCCACGCGGCGCGGCGGGCCGCGGCCTCGCCGGCCGCGTGGGTGGACACGGCCCCCAACTACCGCTGCGGCCAGCGGACGTTGGCGCCGCTGCTCGCCGACCTACCGCGCCTGCGGGTCGGCACGAAGGCGGGGTTCCTGACCACCGCGACCGCGCGCGCCGCCCACGCGGCCGGTGTCGTCCCCTCCCCGCACGTGCGGCACTGCATCGCCGCCCCGTACGTCGCCTGGCAGCTCGAGCGCAACCGGGCCGAGCTCGGGCGCGAGCGGCTGGACGCCCTGTTCCTGCACAATCCCGAGCAGCACCAGGGGCTGGCCGAGCTGCACGCTGTGCTGCGCGAGTCGTTCGCCGTACTGGAGGAGGCCGTCCACGCCGGGCATCTGGCCTGCTACGGGGTGGCCGCCTGGGACGGCTTCGCCGACGGCGCGTTCAGCATCGAGCGCCTGGACCACCTCGCCGCCGAGGCCGCCGGCACCCGCGAGCACCATCTGCGTGCGGTGCAGCTGCCGGTCAGCCTGGTCATGGACCACTACCTCGGCCAGGCCCTGCGCGGCCGCGGCCCGATCCCCGAAGCCGCCGCGCGGGGGTGGCGGGTGCAGGCCTCCGCCCCGCTGCACGGCGGCGAACTGACCACGATGCCCCTCGAGGACATCGCCGCACGTCTCAGGCCCGGAGCCACCATCGCCTCCGCCTGCCTGGCCGCGGCCGCTTCGTGCCCGGGAGTGGACAACGTCCTCATGTCGACGGCGAATCCGGCACACTGGTCCGACGCCCTCGCCGCCGTGAGCGAGCCGGTCCCCGCCCCCGTACTGCAGGAGGTCCTCGATGTACTCGCCTCCCCCCTCTGACGCCGACACCCGGCGGATGACGGCCACGCACGACAGCGCGGCCGCCGCGCTCGGCGTCACCACCTCCGGGCCGCTGGTGTGGGGCTGGCACGGCCGCACCCTGTCGAGGGCCGCGCAGCACCCCGACCACGGAGCCTGCTGGCTGCGCATGCTGTCCGTCCCCGAGGACAAGGCGGGCGGCAAGCTGTGGGAGGGCCCCGAGCAGGCCGCGCACGCGTTCCCCACCGTGCCCAAACCGGCCCTGCACGCCGTCCACGACATCGTCAAGGACGACTTCGCCTACCGCTGCGAACTGTCCGAGTACGTCAGCGAACCGGTCCTCGCCCCGGACCCGGTCCTGCACCAGGACCTCGACGTCACCGACGCCTGGTACTCCGGCATGCGCACGGCGCTCGACACGATCGCGGGCACCGAGACCGACCGCGTCGCGGTCCGCCAGCAGTGGATCGACCGGGCCGTGCCCCAGTTCACCGGACTGCCCGCGCCCCGCATCGAATGGGCCTGCGCGCACGGCGACTTCCACGCGGCCAACCTCACCGCGAGCGGCCTCATCCTCGACTGGGAGGGCTGGGGAATGGCGCCGCGCGGCTTCGACGCCGCCAACCTGTACGTAATGGCGCTCCTCGTCCCCGACACGGCCCAGCGGATCCGCCGCGAGCTGGCCAGCCACCTTCAGGGCGAGAGCGGCCGGGCGGCGCTGCTGGTGGTCTGCGCGCAGCTGCTGCAGATGGTCTCGCGCGGCGACCTCCTCGACCTGGAGCCCCACCTGCGGGCCCTGGTCGACGAGTTGACGTAGCACTCCGCTGCCCGGCCGCGGGGGCGGCCCTGATGGCGCAGGCGCTCAGCAGACGCGCACAGCCTGCCCCTGCCCGAGCGCCTCCGTGGCAGGCATCCCCTCAGGGGCCGCACTGACCTCTGCGCTGGCAGCCGCGAGGGACATCCCGCCGGTGCGAAGCGCCCGCAGCACCCGGCCCGGGATGGCAGCGGCTCCAGGGCGCTCCTCCGGCGCCACGGCAACCTTGAGTACGACTTCATCGCCGCACAGCCACGTCTCCACATCCCAGACCTGGCGCAGCCCCGCGCGCTCCAGCACCTCGCGCACGTCGCGCAGAACCGTCTGCCTGCCGGACATCGTTCGCTCCCCACGTGACCGCGACCGCTCGGCCGGACGCCCCGCACCGAGCCCGCTGCCGACCCTAGGGCAGGCGACTCACCCGTACTGGCGACTCCGGTCAACAAGTGACGACGTTCGAACAATTAGAGACGGTCGCTCAATGTGAGATAATGCTTGCATGCCCGAACTGGACGACGAAGAGCGCGAACTCGCCGCAGCAGTCGCAGAACTGCACGCGGCGGAAGAACGCGTAGCCGACGCCCTGCGCACCTACCTGGCGCGCGACCCGGTGACCGGACGCCCCGTCTACGGACGCATCGGCCGCGCCGCACACATCACCGGCTGGGGCGAGCAGCGCGTCAAGGAGATCGTCACCCCGGAACTCGCCGACCGGCGCCGCGCCAAGCGCAACGGTAAGACGGCGGGCCGCCGGTCATGAGCGGCCACGACTTCGACGCCATCGACTCGCTGCTCGCCTCCGTCGCCCCCGAGGCCGACCTGCCCGAGCCCGACCGGCGGCGCGAGCTGCGCGAGTCGGCCCGCCTCTCCAAGGCCCAGGTGGCACGGGCCCTCGGCGTGAACCCCTCCACGCTCGCCGCGTGGGAAGCCGGGCGCGACCCGGCGGGGGAGATCCGCGCCAAGTACGCGTACTTCCTCGACGGCCTGGCCGCGAAGCTCGCCCCCGAACAGTCCCCGGCCGCGCCGGAGCCGGACCCCGAGCCGGAAGCAGACCCGGAGCCCGCGGGCGCACAGGCGGCCGCGAGCGAGGACGGCGACGACGTCGAGACCCTGACCGCCCCCGAGCCGTGCGTGCTGTGCGGAGCACCAGCAGGGCAACGGGTCGCCGGTTTCCCCCAGCACCTCGACCCGGCCGACTGCCGCACCACCCCCGCCGCACCGACCGACCCCGCCGAGCCGCAGCCCGAGCAGCAGGCGCCCAAGCCCGACGCGAACTCCCGCACGTCGGCGCCCGCTCCGCGCGGCGCAGCCCGCGCGCAGAAGACGGGGAAGCCGCCGCGGGGGCGCGCCTTCCAGCCGAAGTCCGAGCCCGTCGACTTCATCGCCCGCTCCGTGGAAGCCGCGCTCGCCGCGCACGCCGGCGACGTGGAGGCGGCGACGGCCGCGCTGGTGAAGAAGGCGATCCCGGACGCGATGGCGCTGCTGGACGAGACCCGCAAGGGCGGCCGCTACGACGTGATCGCGCACCCGTGGCTGCCCGACATCCTCAAGAAGTCGTCCAAGCAGGGCGCCGACCAGATCTGGGAGGCCCGCCCCAAGTGGACCCGGGCCGAACTGCCGCCCGGCGTACACGAGGTGACCGCCCTCGACATGAACGCGGCCTACCTGTCCGCGCTCAAGACCCACCTGCCGATCGGACAGCTGGAGCACTCCACCGGCTTCGACCACGACCGGCGCCGCGCCGGGGTCCACCTGATCACCCCGCCGCACTGGGACCACGGCGATGTCCTGCCGAACCCGATCGGCCAGCGCGACGAGCCGGGCCCGCTGTGGGTCACCGAACCCACCCTGCGGCTCCTGCAGCGCCTGTCCGGACCCAAGTACGCGCTGTGCGAGCCGCCCGAGATCCACGAGTCGTACACCTCCGGCGCCACGGAGAACCTCCTCGAGAAGTTCCGCACCGCCCTCAAGGACGCCCGGGAGACCGCGCTCGCCGAGGACGACGAGGTGACCCTGGAGTACGTGAAGGCCATGTACTCCAAGTTCGTCTCGACGATGGGCGAGTCCAACTACAACCGCGAGCTGTACCGTCCGGACTGGATGCACCTCATCCGCTCGCAGGCCTTCGCCAACCTCTGGATGAAGGCCCTCAAGGCCCACGAGGAAGGCCTCACCGTGGTCCGCGCCATGGGCACCGACGAGCTCCACGTCATCGGCGACTGGCGCAGCGTCTTCCCCGAGGGACGCGGCGTGACCGAGGTCAAGACGAAGGACATCTACACGGCAGGCACCGCGCAGGCGGGGGAGGAGGAGTAAGTGCCCGGAAGGAATCTGCAGTTCGGCGTGTTCGGCGCCCAGGGCCTCAAGGGCTACGAGGCTGCCGCCCGCCAGCTCGACCAGCTCGCCGGCTTCATCGCCACCCCGGTCACCCAGCGCCGCGGCATGATGGCCCGCCTCAACTACCTGACCCGCACCGAGCACGCGAAGGCCGCCGCCCGCCAGGCGGGCCTCACCGTCTCCGACCGCACCCTCAAGCGCTGGGCCGACGGCAAGGCCACCCCCTCGAAGAAGAGCCTCGCCCAGCTCGACGCCGCCTACCGGCAGGTGCGCCGCAACAACGTCGCCCGCCACCTGTTGCAGCGCCTCAACAAGCAGGGCCGCGGCACCCGCGTGGAGTTCCATCCCCTCAACCAGTCCCAGGTCGAGCGGCCCCGCCACCGCGACGTCGGCTTCCGGACGCTGAACGTGCGCAACTGGGACCGCATGGTCGACGCCTGGGCCGCCGGGGACGACGAGGCCATGGACGCGGAGTGGTTCGAGACCATCACGGCCGACCTCGGCTCCGAGTACGGCGCCTACGAGTACGTCATGAACATCGGCTTCGCGGCGTAGGACCGCCACACCTCGCCTTACCAGCGGGTAAGTACGTGTCAGAATAGGCAAAGAGCTCCGCCGTGCATCCCCCGTCGCGGCGGAGCTCTTCCCGTATCGGAGCGTTGGCGCTACAGCGGCCGCCCCGCGGGCCCGCTGTCGTGGGGCTCGTCGCCGGCCGGGCCGATGGGCAGCCCGGCCCACGAGATGACCCGCCACGGGCCGTCGTCGAGTTCGGCGATGGCCATGCCGGTGTTGTCGAGTTCGCGCTCCGCCATGTCCCGCGCAGTGAGGTTGGCGGCGCGGCAGGCCAGCCAGATACGGATCGAGATGCCGTGGCTGACCATGGCGACCGTGTCCGCTCCGCTGCGTACCGCCTCGTCGACGACGTCGTCGAAACGCTGGAGCACCTCCTGGCCGCTCTCGCCACCGGGCACGCGGGTGGTCGGGTCGGAGGGCCAGCCGAAGACCAGGTTCAGGAAGGCCGTGTGGGAAGCGCGGTCGCTGGCACCCTCCCAATGCCCGGCCGAGACTTCCCGGATCCCGCCGCGGACGTTCACGGCCAGGCCGCGCTCGGCGGCCAGCGGGGCCGCGGTGAGCTCGGTGCGCCGGTGGGTCGAGGCATAGATCGCGTCGAGCTTCTCGTCGGCGAGGGCAGCGGGAAGGGCTTCGGCCTGGCGCTGTCCGAGCGCGGTCAGCTCGGGGCCGGGGATCACGGTGTTCATGGTGTAGGCGACGTTGGCGGTGGTCTGGGCGTGCCGTATCAGGATCAGACGCATGGGGACATGCTCGGCCCTGCTCACGGATTCGGGCAGAGGGCCTTCCTGGCCTGCGGGCCAGGGGCCCGAACCGTCATGCGCGTGCAGGGCCTTGGTCTGTCTGATCGTTGGTCTGGGCGCCTCGCTAGCAGCTCCCTGAACTCCGGGAGGGGCTATCGGGCGTGCAGCCAGATGGCTGCACCCGAGAGGGACAGCAGACCGGAGCGGTCGCTGACCGGCTCGTAGCGGGCGCCAGGGATCCGGGCGGGAGTCTCGGTCAGGGCGGTCCCGACCTCGTGAGCACCGGGCCTGTCACGCGAACTGTCCCAGGCCAGCTCGGGCAGGTGGCGCAGGGCCTCCTCGGTCCAGGACGGACGGATGTCCAGCTCGTTCCACAGCAGCGCGGCCCTGGTCATCAGGGCACTGCGCAGGAGCATGCACGGCTTGGGCTGCCAGTGCCGTTCCAACAGGGTCTCGCTGGGGTGCAGTTCGGCAAGCCCCCACAGGCGGGTGAAGCCGCGCTCCTGCTGCCACTGCGTGGTGAGCCGGAATCGTTCCGCGAAGTCGCGACGCCGGTCCGTGGGGGAGTGGCACGAGTCGATGAGGTCGAGGCGCCCGCCGGTGGGCAGGTGCACGAACCGCAGACGCCGTCTGCCGATCCCGTCCAGCCGCAGGCCCGGGATGCCGTGCGGGCCGTGCGTGTCGGTGAGCAGGGGCAGAAACCGCGACGCCACACGGCAGGCCGTGTTGGTGTGGACATCGAGCCGGTCCGGGCGGGAATGCACCGTGTTGACGTAGGCGCTGGTGCTCGACATCGACGCCCCGATCGGGGCCTGCAGCGGGTGGGGGTGCTGATCCGTGCTCAGCAGGAACGTGGCGAGCACCGCCTGGAAGGCGTGCTGGCCGCTGCTGGCGGCGTTGTCGATCGAGATCCGCCCGCAGCTGTCCCGCAGGACGGAGCGGAACTCGGCGTTCATCTGCCTCAGAAGGGCGGTGCGCCGGGCGCGATCTTGAGTGTGCGGTGACACAAAGTCCCGTTTCCACGGCCGATTGCCCGGGACTCGCACGGCCGCTGGACACAGGGGCGTGGACGAGAATGCGCAGCACAAAACGCGCGGGACACGGGCATCACACCCTCAGAGACTTACCTGCAATGCCGCCCGGGCGGCTCGCCAGCCTGCGGACTGTCCCAGCCCGTACACCGCAGACGCTACGCCACACCGAACCGTGAAGTGCGGCGACACGCCGCACCCGCCACACGGCCCATCCGCGGACAGCTCCCGCTCGACCTCCCGCCCGCGCGCTACGGTCCGGCATGTAGTGACCGACCAGGCGGAGGCTGGACCTCCGCGCAACGTGCAGGAGCGCCCATGCACCTCCCCGACCGGGCCGGACCGTGGACGCTCGAGGAGGTCCTGGCCCTCGGCGAGGACACCTCGCACCGCGTCGAGATGATCGGCGGCGCCCTCCTGCTCACCCCTCGTCCCGGCGTGCCGCACCAACGCGCCGTCAGGCGCCTGGCCAGCCTCCTTGATGCCGCGGCCGAGGACGACGTTGAGGTACTCACCTCCGTGAACATCAACCTCGCCGGACGCGCCCTGGTGACCCCCGACATCACCGTCGTGCACGTGGAGGCCGCCCACGGGGACAACGCCTTCCTCGACGCCGCCGACGTCGTCCTGGCCGTCGAGGTCACGACCGCAGACACCGAAGTGACCGACCGGATCACCCGCCCCGCGCTCTACGCCACTGCAGGCATCCCCCACCACTGGCGCCTCAACATCGCCCCCGCACCCCACCTGTGGACTGGCACCCTGCAAGACGGGGCCTACGCCACGACCGCCGACCTCCCGGCCGGACGCACCGGCCGCGTCGAGGCCCCGTTCCAGCTACACCTCGACCCTGCCGGCATCGTCAGGCCGGCCTCCCCCTGAAACCCCACCGCCATCCTCTGCCAGCCGAGTCTGTCCGGTTTCGGGCGTCAGCTCTCGCCACCCTTACGGAAGGGTGGTTGAGCGGTGGACTCGCCGGGACCGGAGGTACGGCGGGGCACCGTCTCCAAGGGAGGGGATGACGATGCGTAGGTTGCTGGCCTGCGTCGCGGTATCGGCCACGGCGACGGGCGCGCTTCTTCTGGCGGGCGCCGGGGGCGCCCAGGCATATCCGCAGGGCTGCTCGACCCAGATCTATCTGTATGGCGGCCAGGCGTACTGCACGACCGGAACCGGCGCCTTCCGCGTGAAGGTGACATGCAAGCCGTCCTGGGGGAACACCTACGCGGTCTACGGCCGTTGGGCCGCACCGGGGCTGGATGTCAGCGTGGCCAACTGTTACGCCGACGATCACGCCACCAACGTCATGGTGGAAAAGCGCAATCCCTGACAAGCACGTCCATCGCTGTGACCGGTCCGCAGTGCGGTCCGCGACGGTGCGTCTGTCGCGCGTGCGGGCAGGACCTGGCGCCCGCCCATCTGTGTCCGCAGCCGGACGGGCGCCAGAGAGCGTGATCGCTTCAGGGCATTACGCCCCCGAAGCGGCCGTCCGCTGCACATGGGGCGAGCGAGCAACCCCGCCGGAAGGCATGCCCTTCAGGGCCTTGGCGAAGTCCGTGGCGCCCTTCTCCATGTCGGCATGCCTGGGCACGCCCGCCTCCGCGTCGGCGCGATCGGGGTCCAGGACGGTCGGCGGAAAGGCCCAGTGCCGGGGGCCGAGGGTGTACTGACTGCACGTGGTGAAGTGCGCGAGGACCGGCGTCCCCATGAGCGCGAGATGTTCCTCGACGGCCTCGGTGAAGTCGTCGACGACCCGCTCCGCACACGACTGCCGGGGGGAGTGGAGCAGCAGCAGCCCCGCCAGGGCGCGGCCTGCATCCCAGGCGCCCAGGTGCTCCTGGCGCCACTGCAACGCGGATTCCCTCGGGGTGAGGGGCATGGTCAGCGGGTGCTCGGGATCGTGCGCGGCGGCGGGGAGAGGAATACTGCGGACGAACTCCCCGGCAGCCAGCGCGACGACCTGCCGGTCGATGTGGTGGCTGATCTGGCTGAGCCGCAGCATCCAGTCAGCGCGCTCGGTGATCAGAACCCGGTCGAAGTCCCGGCGCGCCGCGGCGAGCACGTCCTCGAGCGCGGCGTCGGAGTCGACGTGCAGATGCCACAGGCCGCCGGGGGCGGGAGCCAGCCGGCGTCGGGTCCAGCGCGCCGGCGACCGCGGGACGGTCTCTGTGGGCCACTCGCCCTGGCGGCGCCGTCGCATGAGCGCGAAGTCCACGTCCACCCCGTGGTCGCGGCTGATGACGACGAGGGCAACCTTCAGTCCCTGCGCCGCCCACACGGCGCCGATCTGCTCGGCCGTCCAGGACAGATCGTCGGTGAAGGAGGAGCGGTCGGAGGGTGGGACGAGGGCGATCACCATTCCGTCCCGGCCCGCCTGCGCTCGCGTGTGCGACGTGCGTGCCGGTCGGCTGTGCCCGAAGTCCTCGCCGAGCATGCCCAGCGGACGTGCGGCGTGCGGCGTGTGTCCGGCCGGGGCCTGCAGGCGGCGGCTGTGGATGGTGAGGGTTGCTCCGGGCTGCCCGGACTGGCGGGGATTGGACATCTGGATGCGGCAGTGGTCCTGATCGCAGAAGTGGTCGAGGAGCCCCACTCCTGCGCCGGCGACCTCGTCGCTCCAGGCGGCCAGGAGCCGTTGGTCGTGCGGGTCCGTGGTGACGGGGCGCTCCACGGTCCAGTCGAGCCCGTAGTCGGTCTGTTCGCGTTTCACCTGCACGCCGGTGTAGCCGAGCAGGCTGTCCCACAGCCGGGGCCGGCGCAACAGGAGGCTGGCCAAGCCGGTGCCGGGGGCGAGCTGGCGCAGCACATCGCGGTCGAGGGGCTCGCGCCGCGTCAGGGCGGGCTCGGAGACCTCCGGATCCCAGAACGGGGTTCCCCCCTCCGCGGTGACGTGCTCGGCGTGCGCGGCCAGCAGCGCCGCAATGTCGGCCCCGTGCGGCCCCCAGACCCGCACGTGGGGGTCCCCTGGCTGCTCATTGGGGTACCGCCGCTCGCGGCGGGTGCGCAGCTGGAAGCGCAGGGAGCGCCCGTCCGGGACGCCGGTCAGCTGCCTCACCCCCTGCCAGGGCTGCTTTCCGTTGCGCCAGGGCAGGAGCCGCAGCAGGGCCCGCACGGCGTCCATCGACTCCAGGCGCAGTTCCAAGCTGTCCGCGCCGGGGATGGCTTCGCGGATCCCCAGAGGACGTGACGCATCAGGGAGTTGCCCCAACGCGTCCAGCAGGACGGCCTCGAGCTCCGCCTGCTCGCGGGAGGCCTCCGGGAGCAGTTCGGCGAAGCGGTCACGTTCGGCGAGGCGCTGGCGCACCCCGAGGAGGGATTCCCCGGTGATCTGGGCGCGGGCGTCGGCAATCTGGTCACGGTTGAACACGGCGTTCTCCTGCCCCCCGACCTGGGCGATGAGAGCGCGTGCGCGTGAGATAGACCCCAACAGGCGAACGACGATCACGGATTCACTGAGCACGTAGGTTCTCTGTCGATGCCCGCGGTCGGGTAGAGGCATCCAGAACTGGCCGCGCACGAGGCCAGGCGCCAAGCACGTTACCCCACGGGGTGCGCCCCCGGCACGTCCGGCCCGGACGGCTCACCGTGGCGAGTGAACGGAGAAGCGCTCCGGGTCTGCGGATCGGCACCCTGCCGAGGTGCATCACACGTGGTCGCTGCCCCGTTGTCGGCACTACCTCTCGTTGCGCTCCACCTGCCTGGCGATGTCTTCGAGACGCGTCAGGCGGCGCCCGGCGGCCACGTTGGCGCGGCTCACTTCGGCACCGGGTGCGCGGTCGAGCATCGCCTGCTTCCACCATCTGCCCATGACGGCCGGAACGTCGTCCTGTTCGGTGTTCAGGGCCTGCTCGTAGAAGCGTGAGCGGTCCTCGCCGCGCAGCGCGTCGCCGATCGCGGTGATGGTGCGTGGGATGGCAGCGGTGCGGCGGGGCGCCGTGCGCCCAGGCTGAGCAGTCACAGCATGTCTCCTTCGCTGGTGGGGGCTCCTCGTACGGCGCCACAATCCTGTCGCACTGCGGTGAGATGAGACATCGCCCTCGGTCCGGCTGAAGGTGATCTGTAGGCCGCTGGCTCTGCGGCCCTGCGGGGGGGGGCACTGCGCGGCCCTCATGTGCTCGTGGACCCGGAGCGCGGTCGCGCCGATCGCGCTGGCGTTCGCCGTGCTGCACCGGCCTGCCGGTCGCAGGTGGTGCGGTGCGGGCATGAGTTGCGTCTCGCCGCCCGCACCGCAGGGATCAGCGTAGCTCTCCACCCAACGGCAGGTTCGGCGGCCTGCCCCGCCGGATATCCATAGCGGGGCAGAGAGAGCCCTGCCGTAGTGATGAGCCCTCGAGGAGTTGGAAGCTGGATGTCCGAGTCGCGACTGCATCGACCCGCTGATCCCACACGGCGACGGATGCCGGCCCCGCGGCCGCAGTGGCGGAACCTGTTCGTGCCCCCGGTCTACGACCAAGCCGTCGAGGACCTGCCGACGGAGTGGCACGAGCCGGCGCCCGTGCCGCAGCGGCGTCGGAGCGGACGCCGCCAGTACAGCGGGTAGCAGACGTTCGACGGGCGCCAGCCAGTCGCAAGCCGTCGCGGACTCGGAAGGCCGCGCCGTCTGCCGCTCCTTCGGATGCCGAAGGGACCGCGTGCCCGGCCCGCAGGCGCCCGTCGAAATCTGCGGCGCGCCACGCTCCAGGAAGTCCGGCTGCAGGCGGGGCCTCACCGGTCGGGCAGCTTGCGGCGGAGCTGGCCCAACGCCTTTTCCAGGTCCGCCATCTGGTCGCCGAGCACACGCATCCTCCGTTGCGCGTGCTCGAGGCGCGCGGCGGCCGCCAGCGAGGCGCAAGCTTGCGCCATCTCTACCGCGCCCGCCTCTCCCGCCTGTGCCTTCCGTATCCAGACGACGGCCTCGCGCTCGTACATGGCAGCCCGCTGCGCTGCATCCCCTGACACGTTCATCGGCTCCCCCTCGTTGCGCACGGCTCCCCGGCGTCAGCACCCCAGGGCCTGATCAAACCTACGGGCCGTCACACCCCGCCCACTAGGTGTCACCCACCGCCTGATTCAATGCTCATGCCAAGCAGATGGCACTGCCATACCAACGGGGAACAACGGGGAAGTTCATGAACTACAAGCACGTCCAGACCGTCCGCCGTACCGCCGCCGCGCTCCTGTGTGCCACGGCCGCGTTGACGCTGGCGGCCTGCAACAACGGGGACGACGCCAAGGGCGCCGACAGCAAGCCCTCGAAGACCGCTGCAGGAAAGCCGGCCGGGGCCGACGCCAAGCCGAACGGCGTCGACAAGCTCGACCCCGTCGCGATACGCACCAAGGGCATGGAGACGAAGGCCGCCGCTGGGTCGGTCCGCGAGGTCATGTCGCGCTCGGACGCCAAGTCCGACCTGCGGCTGTCCGCCGACGAGTGCGTCGGCACCGTCGACCTAAAGGACATGGGCTCCTTCGAGGTCATCCGCAAGGGCAACGATGTGTGGGGCAAGGTCGACGCGACGTTCTCGGCCTGGGCCAAGAAGAACGGCGCCGGCACCATCCAGGCCGACCAGTGGATGCACGGCACGCCGACCGCCTCGCTCACGAAGGTGTTCGCCTCCTACTGCCACAGCGAGCAGTTCGGCAAGCAGGAGAAGAACACGCTCCAGCTCACCAAGGGCGGCGCCGCCAAGGTAGCGGGCCAGCCCGTCGCCACGGTCGTCGCCAAGGGCTCGGCGCCGGGCAAGCAGGCCACGTTCAGCGTCGCGACCACCGGAAAGCCGTATCTGGTGCAGCAGGTCTCGCCGTACAGCGACGGAACCGGCGACCAGACCCTCACCTGGTCCGAGTTCGGCGACCCGGTCGGCGCGCAGAAGCCGACCGGCAAGATCGTGAACGCCCCCACCATCTGACCCTGCCGACGTCGTACGACACCCGGCTCGCCGTCCGGCCAACGCCCCGCCCAGCGTGCATGGTGTGGGGGTGTCACCTACGGTCGGCGATGGGATGAGCGACAGGACCGCACCATCCTTGAAGGGCCCCGCGTGCTCGCACGTCGCGCGGGGCCCTTCCCTGTATCAGGGCCGATCGGAGTACGACGCCCCGCCCGATGGCCGGGGTTGTCAGTGCCAGGTGGCAGCATGGCCGCTTGATCGTCCCCGCACCTTAGGGTGCGGGCATTCTCGACTGATTACGGAGCACCCGCATGAACCGCAGTGAGCTGGTGGCCACGCTGGCCGACCGCGCCGAGGTGACCCGCAAGGACGCCGACGCCGTCCTCGCGGCGTTCGCCACGACCATCGGCGAGGTCGTCGCCAAGGGCGACGAGAAGGTCACCATCCCCGGCTTCCTGACCTTCGAGCGCACCCACCGTGCCGCTCGCACGGCCCGCAACCCGCAGACCGGCGAGCCGATCAGCATCCCCGCCGGCCACAGCGTGAAGGTGGCCGCGGGCTCGAAGCTCAAGGAAGCCGCCAAGGGGAACTAACCCCCGGCAGGGCGAGGGCGGGCACCGAGGTCTCGGTGCCCGCCCTCGCCCATGTCAGAGCCCCGTGGTCCGGCCGCCCCGCCAGCGGTGCCGCCAAGACCGGCTCAGGAGGCCCTGCCCGCACCCGCAGGTCAGGCGATCAGGCGGTGCAGCCCTGCCGTGGCGGGCCCAACCGCGAAGACCCCGGCGAGGACCGCGGCGGGGTAGGACTTCTCGGCGAAGAAGGTCAACACGCCGACGCCGATGCCGAAGACGACACCTATGAACAGGATCAGAGCTGAGCGCTGCGACAAGAGCGCCGGCTTCACTGCCGAGGTGGGCGCGAGCGTGCTGGGTGGTTCAGAGTGTGCGGACGCGGGGGACTGCTGGTCCCGAGACATGGGGAACCTTCCAGAAGGCGGAGGAGCAGAAACGGCGGACACCTGCGTGGTGTCGTCCGCGGTGGTGCGTGCCGCGCGGTCGGCGGTCCTGCTGCTCTCTGCCTGAGAGCGTCCCTGCGGGGCCTCAGCCCGGCCCAGGGTGGGCGTGTCCAGCGTAGCGGTGATCGGAACGGGTGTTGCCCCGGGTGTCTGGCGGCTGGTCATCGGTACTTCCTCCGGGGTGAGTTGGAGTTGGCGGGCGGGACAGTGGCAGGGCTGCGCTGCTTGGTCTCGTCCTCCTGGGGCAAGGGCTGGTCACCCTTGGTGCCGCAAGCCGAGACCGGACAGCAGCGGCTGGGATGAGAGATCCCGGGTGCATGACGAAGGCCCGGACGCATGGTCCGGGCCTTGCCTGCTCCACCTGGGTCCAGCGAGTCGAGTGCCGGTGACAGCACGGGAACGTCAAGAGGAGGGCGGACAGTTCACCCCGGTCCGGCCGCACCCGCACTCGATGCGCTCCGTTGAAGGCGACAGCGCGGCACGTGGCCGCCGCCCTCGCTCGTCCTGCGACCGACGCCGACTGCCTCCTCGAGGAGAGACCGCGATGCCCACCTCTGCGACCGAACGTCACGAAGCCCCGACGCACCAGAGCGATCCCGACCCGCTGCGCACTGCGGGCCAGGCCCTGCTGACCGCGTACCAGCAGCTCGGCGCCGAGCACGCGGTGCTTGTCGAGGAGACGCGCACCATCACGGCGAAGGACCGGGCGAGCACCGTGCGCCGCATGCACCAGGACGTCCAGGACGTCGCGCGCCAGCTCCTGCACGTGCTGACCCAGCTGGCCACCGTGCGCGGCAAGCAGAACCTCGGCCTGGACGGCCAGTTCGCCAAGGACGCGACCGGCGGCGACTACACGCCGCTGCTGCTCGTCAGCCACATCAGCGAAGAACTGGTCACGCTCGCCACCCTCATGCAGTGCGCCGTCGACCGCCTCGCCGGCGCGTACACGCCGCGGCGCAGGAACGCATCCCTGTCCGTCGTCCGCTGCCCGGAGCAGATGAACCAGGTCGTCCGGGCCCTCGACGCCGCCACACTCGCCCTCACGGACGTCCTCACGGACGTCGATGAAAGTCTCGCCGAGGAGTTCACCGACGCCTGCACGGGCCGGATCGCGGCTCTGCGCGCCCAGATCCCGTCGGCGGCCGCGAGTTCGGAGCCGATCCTCACGGCGGACTCCGTCGTCCGCGTCATCCTCAGCGACCCGGTCGTCGCCGATGCGGCCCGCAGAGCGCTGCAGAAGATGGCCGGCTAACCCTCGGTGCCGCGGACATGTGTCGGCCTCGCGCGCCCCGCCCGGTCGGCGTGGTGGACGGTCACACGGCCGCCGACGAACTGCCCAGCCGCGGCGGCCGCATCCCTCAGCAGCCGCGTACGCGCCTTCTGGTCGGCGGTGGGAAGTCCTGCAAGGCCGATCTTGCCGACGTAGAGCACGCTCCACCCGTACTGCTCGACCCCGGTAATCCACGGGGCGGGCGGGATGATCGTGCCGCTGTAGAAGAGGGTCCCGTCCGGCTCCGTGACCGCCAGTTCGGCGACGCCGTCCGCGTCGGGCGTCGTGTACGTGGCCTTCCACCCTTCCGCGTGGGCGGGAGCATGGCGCATCCGTCCGACGAGGGAGAAGCCGCGCTGAAGGACGCGGGAGGCAAGAGCGTCCTGGAGCTCGGATCCGTCCCCTGTGCCGGTGACGAGGTAGACCGGCGCGGCGAGTTCGGCGATGAGGGTGGGCAGAACGGCCTGCCCGTGTTCCACGGTCGCAGCGGTCATCTCCATCGTCATGCCCGCATCCGGCGTCTCGGCAGGACTCTCGGGGGCGCGGGGTGCGGGGATATCGAGCACAGCGGAGGGATGACAGCGGGCGTGCGCGTATCGCACGTGCGCGACGCGGCTGCCCAGGCGCACGACCACGTTGACGGGCTCGTTGGGATGGACCTTGCCCTCACAGGACACGCAGATCGCGTGGTGGAGGGTGACGGCGCCTGCCTTGGCAACTCCGTCCGTTCCCAGGACTGCCCGCACGTCGTCACTCATCCGGATATCGGTCATGGGCAGGCTCCCCGTGGTGCCGGTGTGTCTCCCGTCAGGACACCTCATCTTCCCTCGGGGATGCCCCGCCAGCAGGCCGAGCAGGTCAACAGAGCCCCGCACGGGGGAAGTTCTCCCCGTGATCTGCCTCACGACTGCGCCCTCCCGGGGCATCGGACCTCCCGGTGGCCTTGGCGAAGACCCGCGCGGAGAAGCGCGTCAGCAGCGCACGACCGGCACGTCGACGGGACCCCAGGTCAGCGCCCAGACTCAGGACCGCGGCACCCCGGACGTCGTGCACCCTGACGAACTCCAGCGGCTCTGAACGTTGGTGCACAACCAGTATGCCGATCGCACCTCACGTGCCAAAGCCCCAGGTCAGAGGCGGTTTTTGCTGTTGGAGGGGCGGCGGCCGGTGTGCCACGATGCCGCCACGAGCGCGATCCCAAGTCGACGCTCGTGGCGCGCGCCCCATCCGTGAAAGGCCCCTGCGACTAAGGAAGTTCCTCGTGGCACAGACTGCATCCGGATCCGAACCCGAAGACGATGGCACGATCACGATCACCGTCCAACGCAGCCAGCTCGTGGCGGCCGTCGGTGCGACAGCGGTGTACGCGGAGTTGGTTCTCGTGCAGCAGGTCCCAGCCGTCTCCGCGACCGCTGTCTCCGCGTTGACGCTCGCCCTGGGCTGGCTCCGCCGCCAGTGACCTCGAGCCGCTTGGTCGACGATGCGGCGGCGCCGACCAGGCGGCGATCCGTGCCTCCGTTGTCAGCGGTCCCCGCGATGATGTCTCCATGGCGATCACCATGGAGAACTTCGCACTGAAGTGGACCGACCCTGACGGGAAGGCCCACGCATCGGCGTGCGCGTACAGCGCGAAGAGCGCCGAGCGGCGCAAGAAGGAGCTGGAGGCTGCGCGCTGCACGAACGTACAGATCATCCCCGTGGAGCCGGGGGAGGTGCTTACCGCCGAGCAGCCGGGCTGACCTCCGCGCCACCGAGGACGGCGCCCACGCGCGAATCGAGGCGCCGTCCTCAATGACCGTGTGCGACATGAACCGAACCGCTGTCAGGAATGAGCACGTGCCGCAGTGCGGTGAGTCGCCACCTCGTGAGGATCAAGCTCGAGACAATGGCGAACCATGACGAAGCATCCCCGCCGTGCTCACTCCTGGGAACCGCACATCGACTTGGAGCCGCCGCCGCGCGCCTGGCTGTCCGAGGTCGCCGCGGCGCTCGACGACGTAGCAGCCAAGATGGGCTTCGGCGAAGGATGGCCTTGGGTCTCGGTGCAAGAGCTGGAGGAAGACCCGCAACGCCGTCTCCATATCCATACGGCCTGGATGCGCGAGCCTCTGCACGACGACGGCATCTTCCACACCGAGGCGGGAGCCGTCCAGGAGGGAGACGGCATGTCCCTGTGGGGGAGCGGGCTGGTACGTATCGGGATCAACGGGCAACGTGTCGAACTGCTCGTGCACGGGGTCCCCGCGAGCGGCGTCGCAGCCATCGCCACCGCCTACATCGACCACGCCGACATGACGTACAGGACATAGACGCCTGATCCTCAAGCTGCTGGGCCCCGCCGACCGTGCTCTCTCCTGAGTGTCAGTGCCCGCCGCAGGACCCAAGCGGCTGCGACAGCTTCGCCGCCGCAGCCGCCGGATCAGACCAGCCGGTACAGCATCAGGTGTCGGATGCCGCGTCGGCAGCCTCCACACCGATGTGATGACCGACGCCGATCAGGGCTCCGCGCAGCACAAGCACGCCGATCTTGACCATCAGGCCGAGCCACCTCGGCGATTGACCACGACTGGCAGGTGCCGCGGTGGGCGGTCGGCCCTCGCTACTCTGTGCACTGGTTGTCACAGCTACTCCTCTTCCACAGGACGCGCCGGCGACCATTGGCGGCTCCTCTGTTGCAGCAGAGGAGCCGCTCGCCGTTTTCGGCGAGCCGACGAGAGCAGCACTGTAGGCGCCCACGGGGGCACGCCCGGTCGCAATGTCCCCACTCGTAGTGGGAGTTGGTGTTTCCGTTCACCCTTCCGGGGAGCGCTGAAACATCCGCTGGCGAGGAGTTGGAGCGGCCCTGACCAGGCCGTTTCCGTGGCCAGTTCGGAACGGACCGTGTGAGCCCTGCCCAGAAGAACACCCTGGTCAGGGCCGCCCAGCTACGGGTTGTTGGAAGCCTTTCAACCCCCCGATGCTGGCGATCCCCCGCTGGTCGCTGTCGGCGGCTCAGTGCTGCATCGGCGCGCCTTCTTGCTGGTCAGAGGCAGAGGAAAGAGGAGGAGAGGAACGTGTGCCCCGCGAATGCCGTTAGCAATCGTTCACTTCGTGGGTTCCCATGCGCTCGCATTCAGGGACATTCCATATGGAACTGGGGCCGGATCGTAGGTTCATGGCTGCACGCCAGGCATCAGCGCGTCGGCGACGTCAGGTTCAGGAACCTGACGTCGCCGCTCTCGGGGCCGTGAACGGGTCGGCGGCCGCATCATGGGCTTCGGACACCCCGTCTACCGCACAGCGGCCACGCGAACGGCAGGAGGGCAGCCACCGGGTCAGGCCGCGGACTAGGGTGCGAGGCGGGGCGTTGTACCGGAACTGCGTCAGGGAGGGTCGCTAGTTGGCCATCGTGTAAACGCCGAGGGCGAAGACCGCTGCGGCGCAGAGCGCGACGACCAGGCGGGCCGTCCAGTTGTCCTTCTCTATGGCCATTCGAATCGTCCGCCAGAACTCGGTTCCCATAGCGCCTCCCGGCATCGTGTGAGGTTCGTCCTCCGATGACCAGTCGGTTCACCTATTACTGCATCACCGCGGCAAGGAGCGTCACACCTACCGAGTCCCTGAGTGATCCAGACCTGCCACGTCGTCCCGCCCGGCCCCGCTCAACCACTGCTCCTTCTGACGATTCACCGGGATCTACCAGCGCAGGTTGAGCTCCTCGAGCGCGGCGCGGCGTTCCTCGCTGAGCTTGTCCGCGCGGCGGCGGGTGTTGGCGATCCACATGCCCAGGGCGACCGGGACCGTGCCCTCGGGGGTGATTTCGCGGCCGGTCGCAGCGGGTCCGGCTTCCGTCACTGGTAGGTGCTCGGTGTGCTTGCGTGGCACGTTCAGGTGGCCCTCACGGGCCTGGAACCGCCGCGCGGCGGCGAGGTTGAGGTTCCACTTGTCGTCCTGGGTGCGCTTGACCGGCTGTTCGGCGTCGGTGGCGGGGGAGAGGCCGAGCGCGTTCTCGAGCAGGTACTGCTGAGCGGACAGCAGCTGGTCCCAGCCGCGTTGCTGCGCGGCTGCCCAGCGTCCGAGGTCTTCGCCCTGGACGATGAGTTCGCCCGTGGTGGTGGGCAGGGTGCCGCCGTCGCGGAGGTGGGTCTGGAGCAGGCGCAGGCAGCGCTGCCAGCCAGCGTCCCAGGCGGGGCACCATCCGGGGTCGATGTCGTCGAGCGCCTCGAGCCGGTCCTCGGACAGGGCCCCGGTGGTGTCGGCGGGCTGTCCGGCGGCGCGCTGCTCGGCGACCTGGCGGGCGAGGCGGGCGGCGGCGCGCTGGTTCTTGGCCCAGGAGCCGATGGGGTAGCCGTTCCAGCTGGCGTTGGTCGGCGGGAGGAAGTGCCCGTGCGCGTCCGTCCAGGCGCGGGCGACGGCCAGGCCCTCATCGAAGGCCGCGGCGCGGTGGTCCCACACCATGCACAGCTCGTCGAGCTGCGCGGTGCGCTCACGGCTGAGGCGTCCGGCGTTGTAGGTGCGGCGTACGTCGGCGAGCCACACTCCGAGCGGGAAGCCGGCCGGGGACCAGTCTTCGGGGGTGGTGAACGCGTAGGGCACCTTCAGCTCGTCGCAGCTGGTCTCGGCGAGGTACTGCAAGCAGGCCTGGATGCCGCGCCGCCAGTACGTCGTCTCCGGGTCGATGACCCGCAGCTGCATGAACCGGGCCAACGTGGCGGGATCGCGCGGGGTGGAGAACTTCAGCAGCTCCCGCGCGGGCGCGCTCGGCCCGCCATCGGTACGGGGCGCGGCATCCGGAGCGTCGACGTCGGGCAGATCCTCCGTGCTGTCCGCGGGCTCGGTGCCGTCTTCGGCTTCGTCGTCGGGCTCGTTGTGCCAGTTGCCGGTGCGCGGCCGCGGGTCGGCGAGGAGCTCGATGGTGTCGGAGTCGTGGGCGCGCAGCGCGGCCAGGACCTTCGCGAGGGTGCTGTACGCGTCGGAGGTGAGCAGCTCGTCGGGTTCCTCGTCGGGCCCCAGGAAGACGGGCACGATCAAGGACGCCACCTTGTTCTGCCCGGGCCTAATCCGCAGCGCCCGGCCCACCATCTGCACGATGTCGACCATGGAACCGCGGGCGTCGGCGAAGAGTACGGAGTCGCAGACCGTGTCGATGCCCTCGCCGAGGACCTTGACGGAGCTGAGGACGCGCAGCATCGCCGGCTGCACCGGCTCCCCTTCCTCGGCGGAGGCGATCGCGTCGGAGGCGAACTCCGCGAGCACGGCCCGGCGGTGGCTGGTGGGGTGGCCGCCCTCCAGCCAGTCCGCCCACACGCGCGTCGGCGGGTGATAGGTGTCCGGGTCCTCCTCCCACAAGCGGGCCGCCGCACCCGGCAGGCCCTGCGAGAACGCCTCGGCCTCGATCACCTTGCTGTGGAAGGAAAGGATCTTGCGGAGGTTCTCCTCGGCGGCCGCGGTGACGAGCCCGGTCTGCAGTGCCGCCAGCCGCGCCCCGCGGGCCTCGTCCGACCCGGCACCCCACACCTCCCGCGCGGCGACGACCTCGCCGTCGCGGATGTCCACGCACACCACCTGGTACGGGGCGACGATGCCCCTGCGGATCGCATCCGTGAGCTTCAGCTTGTAGGCCACGGGCCCGAAAATCGGGCTGTCCGGCTCCATGCTCGCCAGCAGCCGCTCCCCGCCGCCCGCCGCGTCCTCGGCCCGGTCCGCCGCATCGTCGGGAGACGCCCAGATCCGCGGAGTCGCCGTCATGTACAGGCGCCTCACCGCAGCCACCTTCGCCTGGTCGTGCACGGCACCCCAGGACTTGCCCAGGTCACCGCTGGTGCGGTGCGCCTCGTCGAGGACCATGAGGTCGAACGCGCCGACGCCCGCGGCCTGCGCCCGCTGCAGCACACCCATCCCGGCCGACTTGTACGTCGAGAACACTGTCACGACGTCCAACCCGCCCAACCAGGCGGCGAGTTCGTCCGGGTCCGTGGTGCAGGGCAGCCCCTCGGACTGCGCCGGAGGAAGGTCGCACACGCCCACCATCGCTCCCGTGCGGCCCTCGGCGCGCCACGCGCGGGCCATCTGAAGCAGCAGGTCGCGGGACGGTACGAGCACCAGTACCCGGCGCGCACCGAGCCGCCGCGCCGACTCGATCGCGATCAGCGTCTTGCCGGAGCCGGTCGACGCGATCGCCTGGGTGCGCAGACCCTCGGGCGGGATCACGCCGTCCGCCGGCGTCTGCAGGGCACGCACCACGGCGTCCACCGCTTCGATCTGGTGCTCGCGAAGATCGCTGACGGCCATCGCTGTCCCCTCCTACGGCCCTGAACCGGCCCACCAGCATGGCACATGACCACCCGTCACTCGCCAAATTCCGTCAACCACCCCACTAACGAGGCAAAGCGCAGGTCAAAGCCGGTGCAGACCTCTGCACCCCACACCCCGCCCCAACGCCTCAGTGGGGGTTCCTGGGCCTCGACCACCCTCTCTGAAGAAATTCAGGCGAGAGAGCTGTCGAATTCCAGCGAATCCGACGCGCGCCCCATGGGAGAATTCCTAGAGGCTCGACAGCAGTATTCAAGCGGCGCCAACTGTGGGGGTAAGGCCCCGAATTCCGCTCGCGTCGGCACCCATTACCGCAGTCCCCTCACGCAGAGATGAGGCCCATCGTGACCACCTCCCCTGAGCGTCGGGCGCCGCGTCGGCCCCTCGGCCCGCGCGCGGCGTCCGCACCGTCGGTACCCGCCGACCCGGCGCGCATCGGCCGCCGTGCGGTACGCCGTCGCGCCACGGGCCTGGACGCCGACGCCCTCGCACAGCAGCTGGAGGAGGCGCGGTTCATGGCCCGGCAGGACTCCCGTCACGAGCACCTGGCCGCCGACACCCGCGGCCGCGCCGAACTCGCAGAGTGGGTGCGCATCACCGAGCTGCTCGCCACCGCACCACACGGCATCGTCTACGACCCGGCCACCGACGACGTCGTCCAGGCCGAGCTCGCCGCCGAGGCCGCGGACGCCGCCGCACGCGAGGCCGAACTGCGCGAAGCCGCCCGCATCGCGGCTCGCGCCGACGAGCTCCAGGCCCTGCGCGACCTCGGCGCCCTGCACCAGAGCGAGCCCCACGACGGCGACGAGGCCGTCCGTGACGAACTCACCCGCCGGGCGGGCAACTACGTCCAGGCCGACGTCGACTCCTGGCTCGCCCACGCCCTGGCCACCCACCGCGGGCACTACCGCGCCCCGGAAGCGCGCCAGGCCGCCGCCCGCCTGCTGCCCACGCCGGTCCTCGCACACGCCGAGCTGCTCTCCGCCCTCGCCCGCCTCGGTGCCGCAACCGTCACCAGCGACATGCCGTTCGCCGCCGCACTCGCGCAGCACGCCCCTCAGGCCACGCGCGAACTGACCGCTGTCCTCGCCCAGCTCCACGACCGCCAGCCCGCCCACACCGCCTCAACCGCACCCACCCGTTCACCCCTCCAGGAGGACTCTGTGCCACCGTCCCTGAGCGGCGTCGACGCCCTTGCCGAGCGCGCACATCGCGGCCAGGTCGACAAGATCGGCGTCGCCTACATCGAGCACGTCCGCGCCGTGGCCGCAGGCCTCGAACCCTTCGGTGAAGAGCTCACCATGGCCGGGCTGCTCCACGACATTGTCGAAGACACCGACTGGACCCCCAGGCTCCTGCGCGACGCCGGCATCCCCTCCCGGGTCGTCGAGATCGTCGAGGCCGTTACCAACGTCCACGGCCTGCCGTATGAGGACAAGATCCGCCGTATCACCGCCGACCCGCAGGCCACCCTCGTCAAGATCGCCGACAACGCCCACAACAGCCATCCCGACCGCGCGGCCCAGCTGCCCGCCGACAAGCGCGAAGGCTTCGCCGCCAAGTACCGGGACGCCCGCGCCGAACTCTGGAAGCACGCCCGCCGCCAGGACATCGAGGCGATCGTGCGCATCGTCAACCCGTCCCTGCTGGACGAGCTCGCCGCCACGCCCCTCCACTGACCAACCGGACACTCCTGATGGCACTACTCACCGCTGAAGCCCTGTACCGCATCCTCACCCGGGCTCCGCGCCGCCGGGACCTCATTCAGGACGGCATTCGCCTGGTGTACGACGGGAACACGATGGACCTGTCCAGCGCCGACCTCCCCGACACCGTCCTCGCCAGCGTCACCACGAGGCAACCGGTGCTCGGGGCCTGGGAAGTGACGGCGTACTGCGCCACGCTCGACACCATTCGGTCCTGGCTTCGGAGCCTGGACGACCGTGAGGTCCTGGTCGACGTCTGCCCGTTCTGGGGCGGACCCACCACGCAGATCGTGTTCGCCATACAAGGGTTCGACCCGGCCGCGTTTCCCGTCATCGACTGTCCAACGGCTCCCACCCGATGACCCCGGGGCCAGCCCGCCGCGCCCCCTGCCCACGTGCCCGACGAGCATGTGGCGGAGAGGTGCGAGTAAACGGGGTTGTCAGTGGGGGCCGTCAGGATGGGGTGATGACTCACGCCATACCCGTCCCGCTGCCGTCCGCACTCGTCGACCACCACGCCATCGACCTGGAGCGCAAATACAGCGACGGATGGGGGATGAAGGTCGACGACGTCGCCACGACGCCCTCCGGCGAGATGTACACCGTCTCCAAGATCCACCGCCACACCTACGGCGTGGACGATGACGAAGCCGACCCCGCACGGGCCCACTTCGGCTACTCACTGATCAGCAAGATCGCGCCCGACGGCACCCCGCTCGCCACCGCCGTCTCCGGCCAGAGCGACCTCGCGCGCCAGGACACCACGTTCGGCGGCCCCACGACAGGGCTGGGCGAGGACCTGTGGTGGGCCAGGGGACTGTGTGTGCTGCCCGACGGCGCCCTCGCGGCCACCGGGGCGGACGACCACACCCACCTGCTCACCCCGGACCTCACGGCGGTGACCGCGCACCACGGCATGCCCCACTGGCGTGAAGACGACGGCCCCCGCGACCCGTTCGCCTCCTGGATCAGCACCACCCCGGCCGGCCGCCTGCTGTGCACCACCGGCGAGTACGGGCTCTACAACTACGGCGACCTGCTCGACAACATCCTGGCGATCACGGACGAGCCCCTCACGCCCGTCTCGAAGCCCACGCTGAGGGCCCTGGCCTGCCTGGAGGCGGACCCCGTCAAGCACACCGAGGCCGACCTTCGACCGGGCGTCCTGTTCGCCGGCGAGCCGGTCGGCATGGCCCACCGGCCGCGCCCCTCCCTGACCGAACAACTCGCCAAACTCGACCCGACCTCGCGACCGGGGGACTGGTACAACGCCAGACTCGGGCGCCCCGCAGTGGTGCGCGAGGACCTGTTCGTCGTCCCCGTCTTCGGGCACATCTACCGCAGCGGCAACCGCGGCGGCCCCTTCGCGTTCGTCCTGGTCACCGACCAGGGAGAGTTCACCGGCCAGCTCGGCGGCATGGACCGGTACCTGGACAGCCCCTTCACCGGGCATGCTCTCGAGATCGCCGCCGACCCGGCCCGCGAGCGGATCTACCACCTCAACCGGTACGGGCTGTTCGCCTGGACAGGGTCGGGGGACCTCAAGCAGCGCCTCGACCTGGAGGACAAGCGGTTCAAGCCGCTCAGGCACTTCACGCTCCTGGACTGCACCCCCGACGGCGACCTCGTCCTCACCCACCGCACCCAGCACCTGCTCCTGCGCATCCCGTGCCCCGACACGCTCGACCACGTCGGCCACGCCGTGGAGAACGCCTTGCGCGCGTATGCCAAGGAACGCACGGACCTCAAGAAGCAGTGGAAGCCCGTGACCTGGCACTGGGTCGACAACACCGCGCCAGTGCACCGCCTCTGACCCCACCCCACGTGGTCGCGAAGGCGTACGCCACGGTAGATGTCGGGTCAGCCGCCAGCCCTGAATCGGTCCACCGCAGCCCGGAACTCACTGGTCTGCGCGCGGGGCGTCCCGGTGAGCGTCGGCCGGTGCCCGCCGGCCGACGGGCCAGGCACCAGGTGCACCGCTGCGTGCAGCTCGCGGGCACGCGCCTGCTCGACCACCACGTCGAATGGCGCCGGGACCTCGCGGACGTCCTCGACGCCGAGCAGCACCTCTCCGGCCTCCGGCACCTCCTCGCAGTAACCGCGCTCCTGCCAGCCCAGCACGCGGGCCGCCGCGACCAGAGCGGCGGACACGAGCTCGGCGCCGCCGAGATGGTCGACCTCCAGGTTCCCGAGCACCAGTTGGAAGCGACCGCCGTACCCGCCCGCTCCCTCCGGGCTGCTGCGCTCGAGCAGCGGCACACACACCTCAGTGAGCGCACGACACCGCGCGCCCTTCGTGTCCGAATCCATACCCAGGACCGTAAGAAGCCGGCACCATACGGCGAAGGAAGCCGTTCGGCACGTCGGAGTGAAGAACCGGGCCCGCTGGCCTGCGATGTCGCGCGTGCAACCTTCCGCCGCGCTGGCGAGTCATCTGCACGCTCACCTGCTGCTCTTCGAGGTGGCCCGCAAGAAGGCACACCAGCTTGCAGCCTCTCAGCGGAGAGGTGCTTCCTCACACATGCCGCAGAGCTGAACCGCCGATGGCCCAAACGAGCTAGGTCTTGCAACCGCGGGCTAACGCGCCGCTGTTCCGTGCGGATGCCCGGCCACGATATGCAGATGGATCAGGCAACGCTGGGGACGCTCATCGGAGTGGGCGGGACGGTGGCTGGCGCGCTGACCGGCGTGGTGGGCGCTGTCCGGACAGCCGGCATCAATGCTCGAGCCGGAATCACGATGGAGGACCTGAGGTCGAGGCGTGCCGCCTACAGCGCCTTCTCCGCCGCCCTTTGGGCGCAACGTAACGCGGCACTGCGGCTGATGGACATCCTGGACGCCCCCGACTTGGACGGGGACAGGGCACGGGCGCGGGTTGCGCAGGCCCAGGAACTTCACGACGACATGGGGGCCACGGTAGGAGCGCTCGCCGTCGAAGGCCCTGAGGAGGTAACTGAAGCAGCGATGGTTGCCGCCGAGGCTCTCAGTGCGTGGCTGGATGAACTGGCCTGGTGGCTCGAACGAGGGCGGCCTCACGATCAGCGCAGAAGCATCGTCGAACTCCGCAATCACATGGAAGAGGCAGCGCAGCGCATCACGACCGCGTGCCAAGAAGCACTGCACCCGGACGATGGCAGCACGGTGCGCCTCGGGCCACTGAAGCGGCTGCGCTTGCGCCGGTACATCCGCCGACACGGCGGCCCGTACGGATGGTCTGGCTGGGAGTGAAAGGCCCACAGCGGCGCCGCCCGCGGACGCGTACCGTGAGAACACAAGCCCGGCCAGGAGGACGCGATGAGTGCCCAGCCCGACGAAGCACCCGCCCCGCTGCACGCTGCAACCGCTGCCCAACTCCTCACCGAGCTCCGGGCCGACCGCCGGGCGTCGACCTGGGTTCCCGCCTTCGAACAGGACTGGGCGCGCGCCCTCGACGACGCGCGGCACAGCTACAGCCTCGCCCCAGTCCACGACGTCATCAACGCATGGACAGCGCGACTTAGTGCTGCCCCGGCCGTCGACACGTTCCTCGCCACCGGCTGCGACGACTCGGACGGCGTCGACCTGGACCAGATCCTCGGCACTCGACAGTGAGCGACCAGCCCTGGCCCGCACGCCTGTCGCCCCAAGCAGCCGACGCCGCAGGTGCGTTGCCCGAACACGCTCGCGAGATCCTCCGCGACGTCTTGGACATCGCCGGCCGCGATCCGTGGTCCTTCCCCCCGTTCGACTCCCGCGACCCCGAGGGCGAAGACGTCCGCTCAGCAGCCGTCGGGCAGCTCACCGCCGTCTACTGGATCAACCGGCCCGCCGGACGCCTGTACGTCATCGACATCGTCTGGCTTGGCTAGCAGGCCGGATCCGGCGCGAGGACATCCGCATCACCTCGCTCGCAGCAGGAACCACCTCGCAGTGGAGCCCTTTCCCCAGCGCCGCCGCTAAAGGTTTCAGCGGTGCAAACCGTCAGTGGACCCGGAGGTGAGTGAAGCAGTAGTCGTCCATCCCCTGCTGATACCGACACTGCTGACGGGCAGACCCGAAGGGCGCCCCGTACAGCTTCGCGCCGGGCGGGAGCTCCTCGAAGCGCTCCTGTGGACTGCGAAGGTACTTGGCGGCGATCTCGTCGGCGCGCAGCTTCCTCTCCGGGTCGCTCAGCGACCGCACACGCCTCTCGTCCTCGGGCTGTCCCGCTGCGCGCTGGCCGGACCTCACACCGATGCTCTCCGTCGACAGGCCCCCCACGCCGGCGTCGTCGTTTCGCCGGCGCTGGGAAGATCGCCTACGTCCTCCGCCTGAACCGCCGGAAACCGACACAGGACCAGCGGAGAAGCCGACTCGGCCACGGGACGAAACGGAGACCGGCCCCGCCTTGACTCTTGCTCCACCAGTACCTACCGATACCGGCCCAATCCGAAATCTGAACCCCATAACCCCTCCCCAGAAGCATCCCGACCCTATCGCCCTCCTGGCGCAATGGCGCCAGCGCGAGACTTCAGGTGCCGGGCACACCGCCGTGCCTGGTGCCGGATGCCATGATCTGCGCGTTCCTCAGCCGACGACAGGCGCACGAACGGCCACAACGTCACGTTGAAGGTGCGCAGTTGCCTAGCACGGGTATAGTCGTGGGTACTTCTTACTCAGGCACGTGGGGCCCGCCAGGTTTCTGGCGGGCCCCACGTTTGTGTCTGGCTATGCCACCTGCAGCTTGGGGCGGCCTTCGAGCGGCGGTGCCACGGTGTACTGAGGCAGCTTCAGGGTGGGCAGATCGCCGGCCTTCATCTCCACCAGGGCGTTGCGGAAAGCCTGCTCCATGTCGGCAGGGTTTTCGTACTTGGCGGCCAGCGGGTGCAGACGGTAGCTGTTGCCCTTGCGCTCTCCGCCTTCTGGGCGCAGGACGATGCCCAGGTCGCAGAGCGGTGCGAGCAAGGCGCTGATGGCCTGCTGCGTCTTGTTGTGGTACTCCTGCGCCATTTCGCGCTGCTTGACGGGCAGGTGGCCGCCGAACTCGCTGCGGTAGAGCAGGTACTGGAGGAACTTGACGGCGCTGCCAGAGAGGGGCAGGGCCCAGATCCGTTCGGAGACGATCGGGGACATGACCTCGGCCATCAGAAACGTCCCTTCATGGTGGTGGGCTGCGGAGACCAGTATCGGGGCAGAATCACCCGGCACGCTCCTGGGGCGGCTGCTCATCGGCTTCGAACATCTGGAGCTGTTCCTGACGGGGAACGGGTCCGAGGAAGTTTCCGAAGGAGTCGGGCCGGTCGCCGTGGTCCTTCCTGATGTCCGCGAGCACGTCCTGTTGTGCAGCGCTGTTGCCGTGGAACCAGAGGTGCACGTTGAGGCGGATGGCTCCATTGCCGTGGCGTTCGAGCCAGCCGTACTCGCACAGCGCCTTGATCGCGCGGGTAACGGTGGAGCGACTGATCGGGGTGGCACCTTTGACACGGCGAGCCTCGCGGTTGAGGCCGTTGGTGATCTCCTGCTGCGTGTAGTGGGCGATGCCTGTGCCGCGCAGCTGCCCGCCGGCGACGTACAGGAAGACGCACATCTCGCTCTTGGTCACCTGTCGGGCAATGGCCAGCTGCGCCAGGCGCTGGACGAACCAGTTGCTGGTGATGCTGTACCCGGCATCCCCGGCCATGTCGTGAACGGTGCGGTGGTCGTCGGCGTACTCGAAGGTGACGCCCTTGAGCTTGCGGCGCTTCTTCTGGGTCTTCTCTTGCTCTTCGACCGTCTCGCCGAGCTGCTGACCTAGGACGGTCAGGATGTCGCCGAAGCCCATCTCGTTCGAGTCGGCAGGCACTACGCGCGGACGGTGGTGCTCCACCTCCGGCGGATCTGAGGTCACGGTTCCTCCTTCTTTACTCAGGCGGGGCCGACAGTACCTCAGATAACAACTGCTGCTTGTATTTTGGCGCGGCAACGCACGCTCGTGTCGCGAAGACCGCTCGCCATGCACGCCGGGACACCAAAACACAATGACAGCTTGTGCGAGACGCGCCCCTCGCCCCCTTCTACAAGCGTCACTTGTGTTTCAGTGTCAGCGGGGGCACATCAGAGAGCACCCGCCGCGAGCACATCCCCTCCCGCCCCCCTGAGCGGCAACCCGCTGACCTGCACGTTTCTACGAGCCTCGCCGCACAAGCAGCGCTTGTGTTTAGGGTGCGATTGTGGGCCCTAGAGCACTCTTTACCTGCCGAAATGTGCTGGTGGCGACACATCGCTCTTAGCGTTTCCGCAGGTCAGAGCCACTTTCCCGGCGCCCCCCTCTTGTAGTTAAGAGCGTTCGCTCCACGGCCTCCACGTCACCCTGCCGTTGCGCCTACAGCCAAGCACCACCGAGTTCGGGACACCTCAGAACTTCCTGACCAGTTGCCAAGTGCCGGCGATGTGGGGCCTGATGAACCTCCAGGAGCTTCCTGGAAATTGAGCTGTGGCCTCGTTCCCCAAAGCGGCAATCTCAGGAAGGAGGCGGGTGTATTCTGGCATCTATTCATGTAGCCGATCGGGCACTTATCTCC
>NZ_JBQQCQ010000003.1:0-16546 GCF_052245995.1 Streptomyces sp. SDT5-1
CGAGTTTGAAGCGCAGGAGGGCGTCCAGCAGGGCGGGTACGCGGTCGCGGGGTGGGGTTGTGGGGCCCAGGGGTGGTGGGCCGGTTTCGACGGCTTGTCTGAGTGGTTCGAGGCGTGCTTCGTACAGGGCGCGGAGGAGTCCGGCGCGGTCGCCGAAGGCTCGGAAGAGGGTGCCCTTGCCGACGCCGGCCGCGGCGGCGACGTCGGCCATGGTGACGTCGTCGGGGCTTTCGCGGCGGGTGAAGAGGGCGTCGGCGGCCGTGAGTACGGCCTCCCGGTTACGGATGGCGTCCTTGCGGGACGACTGGCGTTCGGGCATGCCGTTCCTTCCCTCTTTCTTTCCCTCTTTACAAAGCGGACCCGTGGTCCGTATCGTCGAATCGGACCGAGGGTCCGTATTCTACGACTGGAGGGCCACCCATGTCCGCACCGACCTGCCCGGCGGATCTGTACCGCCACAGCCTGCGGCTTCTGCTCGACAAGGACATTCCCGCGTGGGTGGCCCTGTGGGCCGAGGACGGCCTCATGGAGTTCCCCTTCGCCCCCGCCGGCTGGCCCCGGCGCCTGGAGGGCAAGGACGCCGTCGCCGCCTACATGCGCCGCTACCCCGACCACATCGACCTGCACGACTTCCCCGACCTGCAGATCCACCAGACCACCGATCCGGAGACCATCGTCGTCGAGATGCGCGGCGTCGGCCGCCTGGTGGAGACCAACGCCCCCTTCGATGCGACCTACATCGCCGTCGTCACCGTCCGGGACGGGCGCCTCACCTCCTACCGCGACTACTGGAACCCGCTCACCGTGCAGCAGCCCGGCGCCGACTTCACCGGGAGCAACCGATGAGCACCACCGGCACCACCCTGGTCATCGGCGCCACCGGCACCACCGGAAGTCGTACCGTCGCGCAGCTGGCGGCCGCCGGGCACCGCGTCAAGGCCGCCGGCCGCCGGGGCGCCCCGGTCGCCGGCGGCGAGCCCGTCCGCTTCGACTGGTACGAGCCCGCCACCCACGCGGCCGCCCTCGCCGGCACCGACCGCGTCTATCTCATCCCGCCCCTGGGCGACCCCGACCCCGCCGCGGTCATGCTGCCGTTCCTCCGTCAGGCCCTCCAGGCGGGTGTGCGCCGCGCGGTGCTGCTGAGCTCCTCGGCCATCGCGATGGGCGGCCCCGCGGTGGGGGCGGTGCACCAGGCGCTGCCCCGCCTGTTCGAACAGTGGGCGGTGCTGCGGCCGTCCTGGTTCATGCAGAACTTCACCGGCGCCCACACCCATGCCCGCAGCATCCGTGACGAGGGCGTCATCCGAACCGCCACCGAAGGCGGCCGGGTCGGCTTCATCGACGCCGAGGACATCGCCGGCGTCGCCGTGCGTGCCCTGACCGACGGACAGGCCCCCAACACCGATCTCGTCCTCACCGGACCCGAGGCGCTCAGCCACGACGACATCGCCGCGATCATCACGGACATCACCGGCCGGCCCGTGGTCCACCATCGCCTGTCCTACGAGCAGGTACGCGACCGGCTCGCCACGCAGATGCCGGCGGAGTTCGCCGCCCTGCTGGCCGGCATGGACCGGGCCATCGCCGACGGGGCGGAGGACCGCATCACCGACACCGTCCAGCGCCTGACCGGCCGGCCCCCGCGCCCCTTCCGGGCCCTCGCCGAGAAGGAACTGCAGGGCAGCCCCCGACCCGGCCGGTACCGGAGCGCCACCCCCTGAGGCAGGACACACCACAGCAAGCGCACTGCCCCATTGCCTCATGCCGGGCGTCACCGTCCTGGTTGCACTGGGCCCGGCCACCCGCCGGTGCCGAGCCGTCCGTCGAACGGTCCGGGCGGCCGAGACGAGGCTGCCCCAGGCCGGGGCATCCGTGCGACGCGGCCGCCCGGTCGGCGCGCGGCTCGGCAATCCAGGTCACCATCGATAGCCGATCGGATGACGTGCCCTCCCCCGGGCCGCCCGTAGCGTCGAGGACATGAACATCACTGGTATCTCCCGCCGTTCCGCACTCACCGCCTCCGCCATCGCGGTCGCCGTGTCCGCCCTGGTGCCCGTCTCGGCCATGGCCGCCGAGACACCTGCCGCACCGGCACCGGCGTCCGCATCCGCGGCGCCGAAGGCCACGACCACTCCCTCCGACCTGCTCGCCTCGACCCCCTGGAAGACCACCGGCGCCGTCGACCAGGACGGCCACCGCGTCGCCCTAGACGACCCGGCCGTGGCGAACTTCGTGGGCTGGGCCTACTTCGACGCCGACGGCACGTACGCCATGTACAACCTCGACGACAGCCCGAAGATGCACGGCGACTGGACCGTCTCCCCCGACGGCTCCGAGCGCTGGATCAACTCGCAGGACGCGGACGGCAACGTGCTCTTCGAGCGCACCGTTCCGATCACCCAGCTCGACAAGAACACGTTCACCTACCGCGTCGTCCCGAACGCCGACGACCCCGACGTGTACTACGACATCGTGCACACCAAGACCAACCACGTCGAGCCCGGCACCGACGGCCGCGGCCCCGGCGCGAACGGCAACCAGGGCGGCAACGGCGAGTACCACTTCAACAACGGCAACGCCCACTGACCGCGACCTGCTGAAGCGGCCCGCTGTCGCCTGGAAGGACATCGCGCGTGCCCAGGGCCGTCCCGGGGGCGCCGCCACGGACAACCACGCGTCCCCTCGGTGTCCGGACCATGGCACCTTCCATGTGCCCTTCCAGCGATCACCGTCAGGAACGCGGTCGCTTCGCAATCTGCTCACCGCCCCCTGCCCGCAGGGGCCGCGGGCCACGCTCGACGCCGTCGGCCCCGGACAGCTGCCTCTCGCCCGAGGGCGCCCGGGAGACCCCGCAGGGGCCGACGCCCTCGAGCTGCCCCCCCCTCGGCCTCTACCCGTGCTGTGACCGGAAACAGTCACCAGTGCGGCCGGGCAGCAGGGCAGGCGGCGAAGATGGGGAAATGACCGCCAGCCCACGCGCCCACTCGTTCAACGCAGCCGCTGACCAGTACGCGGCCAGCCGGCCTTCATACCCGCCCGCGGTCCTCGACTGCATCGAAGACCTCACGAGCCGCCCCCTGGCCGGTGCCCGGGTCGCCGATATCGGTGCGGGCACCGGAATCGCCACCGCACTGCTGCACGAGCGCGGAGCTCACGTGATCGGCGTCGAGCCCGGCGCCGCCATGGCCGCCCAGTTCCACACCGAGCTCCCGGATGTGCCGCTCATCAGAGGTGACGGCCACGCCCTGCCCCTCGCGGACGCCTCCCACGAGCTCATCACCTACGCACAGTCCTGGCAGTGGACCGACACCACCCGCTCGGTCCCGGAGGCACTGCGGGTCCTGCTGCCGAGCGGCGCGCTCGCGATCTGGTGGAACACCACCGCCTTCGACGTGCCCTGGATACGAGAGCAGCACCAGCGGATCGCCCACCGCTGCGGCGTGAAGCCGGCTTCCCGCGCGCGTCCCGACGACAGCGACGCCATCCGGCTCGCGGGCCTGTCAGGGCTCCGCGTCGCACGCCGCCAGGTGCGGTGGAGCCGTGGAGTCTCCCTCGACACGCACCTGGCCAACATCAGCAGCCGCTCGGCGTTTCTGGTCCTTGCCGAGGACGACAGGCGTGCCTTCCTCACCGAGGAGCGCAGCCGACTGCGCGACCTCTTCCCCGACGAGTTGGTGAAAGAGACCTACGTGGTTGACCTGCTGGTGGCCACGCGTCCGTGACCCCTCCAGCGTCCTGAGTCCTGAGACCTGCAAAGGGCGGTCGGGCGGCGTAGCGGCCGCCGGACGTAGGCCTCTCTCACGCTCAGCGGCCCGCTGAAGCCCCCCCAGCCGGCCGGTCGCCGGTCCCTTGCGCCGGGCTCCGACCGGCACCGTGCACGTCCCTACGCTGCCCACGCCCGGCTGCACGGAGACAGCGCCGGCCACACCATGGCGGCATGTCTTCTGCGCAGCCAATCGTGCTCTACCCGCGGGGACAGCGGCCGGTGCATTCGTATCGACGGCGCCGTCCTCGGCCGGACGACGTCCGTGAAGGATGCGGCCACGATCCTGCAGAGCGCCGGGTTGCGGTCCTTCGACGAGACTCGCGTCGCCTACTCCGCGCTGATCGAGTGGCGCGGTGGGGCCCCAACCACCGGATGCACTGACGGACGCGCCTCGGGCGCCCGGTGACTCCACACTGCGCATACGGCGAGCGCCCCGAGCGTCGTGCATCCGCTGCTCGGCACCGGCGGCCGGCGCGTGATGGTGCGCGGGCAGGTCCCCGGCCTCGCCCGTCCCGACGCGGACGTGCCCGATTTCCTGCATTGTGCGGGGCGGACCGAGTTCCTCAGCCATGCTCGCTCGGCACGATCCGGGCCAGGGCGGCGCCTCCAGCTTCACGACTCACGCGATCAGAACGAACACGGCCGGAAGGAGCCAGAGAGCCCGGACACCGGTGAACCGGAAGCGGGAGCAGCCCTCCGCCCTGTACGAGTCTCTGCGGATTCGCCGGGCTGCGCTTCCGGAACACTCCGGCCCGCCGACCCCGATGACGATCCGCTCACCCGGTGGTCTTCGAAGGCGGTGTCCAGCCGTCCTCGGCGCGGATGGCCGTGGTGATGCGGCGGCTGATGTCGCGCAGCTGGCGGGTCTGGGCTGCGGTCAGGGGGTCGAGGACGAGGCGGTTGACGGTGGCGACGTGGCCGGGGGTGGCCTGTTCGACTTTTTGTTCGCCGGTGTCGGTGAGGGTGGCGAGTGTGTAGCGGCCGTCGGTGGGGTCGGGGGTGCGGCGGATCCAGTCCTTGGTCTCGAGGCGGGCGACCGCGCGCGAGAGGCGGGACAGGGTGCTGTTGGAGTAGCCGGCCAGGGTGCTCATGCGCAGGGTGCGGTCGTCGGCGTGGGCGAGGGCGAACATCACGCCGTATTCGAAGTGGGTCAGTGCGGCGTCCCGCTGCAGCTGTGCGTCGAGGGCGGCCGGCAGCCATTCCAGGACGGTGGCCAGGGCCGACCAGGTTTCGAGGTCGTCGCTGCTGAGTCGTGACATGGGGCTCAGCCTACCCCGTTATGACTTGACCAGGAAAGTGATCCTGCCTTAGTTTCACTTGCTCAGGAAAGTAAAAAAGGCTGTCGGTACGGTGCGGCCTCACGAGATACGAGTGGATCCATGGACCTGCGCTTGGAAGACAAGACCGCCTTCGTCAGCGGTTCGACCCACGGCATCGGCTTCGCCGTCGCGCGCGCCCTGCTCGGCGAGGGCGCCTCCGTCGTCATCAACGGGCGCAGCGAGGCCGGCGTCCAGGACGCCGTGCGGCGGCTGCGCGCCGACCTCCCGGGCGCCGAAGTGAGCGGGCTGGCCGCCGACTTCACCGATCCCGCCCAGGTGCAGGGCCTGCTGGAATCGCTGGGCGGCGTGGACATCCTCGTCAACAACGTCGGCCTGTTCGGCCTCGACCGCTTCGAGGACATCGGCGACGACGCATGGCAGCGCTACTTCGACGTCAACGTCATGAGCGGCGTGAGGCTCTCGCGCCACGTCCTGCCCGGCATGCTGGAGCGGAACTGGGGGCGCATCCTCTTCATCAGCAGCGAATCGGGCGTGAACGTCCCCGCCGACATGGTGCACTACGGGGTGACCAAGGCGGCCATGCTCGCTCTCGGCAACGGGCTGGCCAAGCGCACGCGCGGCACCGAGGTCACCGTCAACACGATCCTCGGCGGACCCACCTACTCGGACGGCGTCGCGGACACCGTCGCCGGCCTCGCCCAGGCCCGAGGCGTCTCCCCCGACGAGATGAAGGCCGCCATCATCGGCGCCAACCAGACCACGCTCCTGCAGCGTTTCATCGAACCGTCCGAGATCGCACAGCTCGCCCTCTACCTGGCCAGCCCGCTGTCGTCCGCCACCAACGGCGCCGCCCTCCGCGCCGACGGAGGCGTGCTGACCACCATCGTCTAGACGGTCTAGGCGGGGGCGGGCTGCGGACGGTGCAGAACGTCCAGCCCAGGAGAGCGCCGGGCGCGACGAGGCGCGCGGCCGGGGCGGGGTCCTGGTGGCGGGCGGGTTGTCGCAGTTCGGTGCGGCTGTGCTGTGCGTGGGGCGGCCCGGCGCGCCGCTAGAGGGCGGTGAATCCGCCGTCGGCGGCGACCACGGCTCCCGTGACGAAGCTGGAGCGGGGCGAGACGAGGAAGCACAGGACCTCGGCGATCTCCTCGGGCTGCGCCACCCGCCCCAGGGGCTGCGCGGCGGCGAAGGACGCCAGGTAGGCGCGGCTGTCGGGGCGGATCGTGTCGAGGAAGTCCGTTTCGATGACGCCCGCGGCCACGAGGTTGGCGCGGATGCCCAGCGGGCCGCCCTCGACGGCGAGCACCTTGGTCAGCTGGGCCAGGGCGCCCTTCGACGCGCTGTAGGCGACGCCTTCGGGCAGGGCGACGGTGGCGGCGTACGAGCCGGTGCTGACGATGGCGCCGCCGCCGCGGTCCTGCATGGCCCGGAACGCCTCGCGGGCGCAGAAGAAGGAGCCGCGGGCGTTGACCGCCATCACGGTGTCCCAGTCCTGGGCCGTGGTTTCGGTCAGGGGTTTGTTCTGGGTGCGCCCGGCGTTGTTGACGAGGATGTCCAGTCCGCCGAAGGCGTCCAGGGTGGTTGCCACCGCGCGGCGGGCGGTCTCCTCCCGGGTGATGTCACCGCTCATCGCGACGACGCCGGGAAACTCCTGCGTCAGGTGCGTGACGTCCCGGCGCAGGTCGAGGGCGACGATCCGGGCCCCGCGGGCGTGGAGCAGCGCCACGGTCTGCCGGCCCACCCCGCGCGCGGCTCCGGTGACCAGGGCGGTCTTCCCGGCGAACTCGGCGGATTCGGGCGATGCGGCGGACGGGGACGGTGCGGGGGATGCGGTGGCAGGTGTCATGGCGGCCTCCCGGGAGACGGCGGGTGGGTGTGCAGGCGCCGGTGCAGGGCGCCTGGAGCGCTGAGCAGTGGCGTGGTGGGCGCGGGGTGCGGTGTGCTGAGCGGGGGGTGGTCCGGGCGGGCCGCGGCGGCGGCGCAGTTCGCGGCCCGCCCGCGTGGGCGCCGCAGACGGCCGGGGTGTTCAGTGCGCGGTGAGCCCGCCGTCGACCACCAGTTCCGCGCCGGTGATGAACGAGGACTCGCCGCAGGCCAGGAAGAGGATCGCGGGGGCGATCTCCTCGGCGCGGCCGGCCCGGCGCATGGGGGTGCGCCGGATGTCCGGCTGCTGGTCGCCCTGCTCGTCCAGAAGGTCCTGGATCATGGGGGTGGCGATCACCCCGGGGTGCAGGGAGTTGACCCGTACTCCCTGCCGGGCGTACTCGACCGCGGCGGTCTTGCTCAGCAGGCGCACGGCCCCCTTGGACGCCTGGTAGGCCGCGGCCGCGCCGCTTCCCACCAGGCCGAGCACGGACGACGTGTTGATCACCGACGCCTCCCCGCTCGCCCGCAGGAGCGGCATCGCCGCCCGCATGCCCAGCCAGGTGCCCTTCTGGTTCACGTCGATGACACGGTCCCACTCGTGTTCCCGGGTGTCCTCGATGCCCGGCCAGTCGACGATGCCGGCAAGGTTCACGAGCACGTCCAGCGATCCGAACCGGTCGCGTACGACGGCGATCACGTCGTCCCACTCCCGCGCCGAGGAGACATCGAGGCGGGCGGCCACGACGTCCGCGCCGCGCGCCCCGATCCGGTCGGCCAGCTCCCGCAGAGCCCCCTCGGCGACGTCGGTGAGCACCAGCCGGGCGCCCTCGCGGGCGAAGAGCTCGGCGGTCGCTGTACCGAGGCCACCGGTCGCGCCCGTGATCAGCGCGACCTTCCCCTCGAGTCGTCGTCCTGTCATGTGGTCGTGGTCCTCACTTCTCGCTGCTGCCGACCGGCCGCCCGGCCTGCTCACTGGCTGATCTGCCGGCCGGCCAGCCGTATCGGGGGCCTTGTCGTCCGGCGGGCGGATGCGCCTCCCGCAGCCCGGACGGCCGCGCCCCCGGGCTGCGGTGCGCTTCCTCCCGCCCCGCCGAGTCTGCGCAGGCCAACGCCCCGCAACCAGGACGCGTGCTGCCTGGGTGCAGCACACCCAGGCAGGCAGCCGAGCCGCCGCCTAGCCTGCAGGCATGCACGACAACCACCTGGGAGACTTCCTGCGCGCATCCCGCGCCGGCCTGCAACCAAGGGACGTCGGCATGACCAGCCACGGCACCCGCAGAGTCGCCGGACTGCGCCGCGAGGAGGTCGCCGTCCTGGCCGGAATGAACGCCGACTACTACGCCCGCCTGGAACAAGGCCGCGAACGCACCCCCTCACCCCAGGTGCTCGACGCCCTCGCCCGCGCGCTGCGCCTCGACGCCGACGCACGCGCCCACCTGCACCGGCTGGCCGGGGCCCCACCGAACGACCGGCCCCGCGCCCACGCCACCGAACACGTCAGCCCTGCGCTGCGGCAGCTGATGGACGGCTACCCGAACACGCCGGCGTTCGTCATGAACCAGGCCCTGGACCTCCTCGCCGTCAACGCCCTGGCCGACGCCCTCTACGCCCCGTTCACCCCAGCGGACAACCTGGCCCGCATGACCTTCCTCGACGCCGCGGGCCGCACCTTCTACACCGACTGGGACCGGGCGGCCCAGGCCACCGTCGCCAACCTCCGCCAAGCCACCGGATCCGACCCGGACAACCCACACCTGCAAGACCTCGTAACCACCCTCACCGAACACAGCACCGACTTCACCCGCCTGTGGAACACCCACACCGTGCGCGGCAAGACCCGCGACGCCAAACACCTCCACCACCCCGACGTCGGCCCCCTCACCCTCACCTACCAGGCCTTCGACGTCCGCGACGCCCCCGGCCAGCAACTCGTCATCTACCACGCCGAACCAGGCAGCCCCAGCGCCCAGGCCCTCCACCTCCTCGGCTCCCTCCACGCCACCCAACACCGAACCACCCCCACCGCTGATCAGCCGACCGAACACCGATCACGCCGGCCCTAGGACCCGGCCGTCTCCAACTCCCGCACGGTCCAGGGGCGACCCGGCCGAGGAGGCCACCGCCTTCCACCTCCGCCCTCCGCCTCTCCCCCTCGCAACAGCAGTGGCCTTCGCAGCAAGGGAGCCCCCCCTCAGCCGCCGATCGACCGGGACCAGAACTCCTGGATGACAGCCCGCTTCCGCTCGAGTTCCGCATCCCTCACGCGCGGCGTGAGGGTCCCCGGGACCGTGAGCGCGCGCCCACGGACCCTGACGACACGAAGGTCCGACCACGTTCCGCTCCGTGAAACCCGCTGCCGTTCTTCGATGCGCGCGACCTCGCCCCAGGGAACCACTCGCCCGCGGACGAAGGTGCGGCACTCCAACCCTGTCGCGGTCAGGAGGGCATGACCGTAGATCGTGTCGATCGTGCTCGACACCACGGCCACGGAGAAGATCCCCAAGCCACCGGCCCACCACCATGCGCCCGGTTCATGCGCGCTCAGGCGCACCGCCACCATCACGCCGACGAGCACCGGCGTCAGGATGCCGACCCTCCACCAGTACCGCTGTCGATCACGAGAGTTGAAGCCGATCCACACACCGGGCACGTCCGCGACCCTACTGGCGCGCACTCGAACAACGGCCGCCCCGGCCCGACGGGTTACGTGCCCGGGTTGTCTGCCCGGGGCGCACGGTCGACGCCGGCGCCACCAGCAGTACGGGTCGGCCCCGGGCTTCCGCGGATGCTGCCGGGCGAACGGCCACACAGATTCCCGGGCCGGGTGAGAGAGGACTCACCGCAGTCCGCGGCAGACCCCCGCCTCGGGGCACGTCCCGTATGGCCGCCCGCCCTGGAACAGGCCTCACGTCGCACGCACCCGGAAGACATCAGCCAAGGGCCAGGGCAAGGGAGTCCAAGCAGGCAACCGTGCCGGGCCCGACAGGGGCAAGGACCACACCGGTCGCACCGGCCGCGTGACGTGCGGCGATTGCTGCGCGGGCCTGCTCGGGCGTACCGGCGATACTCAGTTCACGCACCCAGGCGGCGGGCAGGGTCCGCGCGAACTCCCCGCCATGGGAGCCGGCCGCACGATGCGCGCGCAGCTCGGCGGCGAAGGGCAGCGGGTCGATGTGGGCCGCCCAGGCCGGCTCGCCGACCGCTTCCAGTCCGGCACGGACGCGGGCGAGGGCGGTGTCCTCGTCGGCGTCGACGGCCGCGGCATCGTAGGTGATGACCTCCAGTGCGCCGGTGGAGGCCTTCGCGCCGAGGTGGCGGACAGAGGCAGTGATGTATGCGGGGGTGGCGGGTTCGGCCAGGAGGAGGCCGTCGGCGATCTCGCGTGCGGCCTGCTGTGAGCGGGGACCGCGGACGCCCAGGACGATGGGCGGAACGGCCTCGATGTCGGGGACGTCGGCGAGGGTGACGCCTTCGCAGCGCACGTAGCGGCCGTTTTCGGGGCCGGGCTCGCCCCGCAGGAGCCGGCGCAGCGCGAGCGTGTATTCCGTGAGCAGGGTCAGGGGGCTGGCGGGCCAGGCCCCGGCCCGGCGCATCCAGTCGGGCATGCCGTGGCCGATGCCGGCGATGAGACGGCCGGGATGGAGCTGGGCGAGGGTGGCCAACTCCATCGCGGCGAAGCACACGTTGCGGGCGCCGGCGGGCAGGATGCCGATGCCGACGGTGATGTGCTCGGTGCCGGCCAGGACGGTGGCGGCCTGCGCGATGCCGCCCCGCCGGCCGAGGTCCTCCACCACCCACAGCTGGTCGAAGCCGAGCACCTCGGCCCGCCGGGCATAGGACAGCAGGTCACGGGCGGGCAGGTCGAGGGGCAGCAGGACACCGACCCGGCCGCGGGCGGATGGTGCGCGGGTTTCCGGCATACGTCTCCTTCGAACGCGGGCGGTTCTCCCCCGTCCGCCCCGGCTCTTGGCAGGCTCTGAACACGCACGGCCCGCCCGGACGCCCAGGGACCGTGCCCTACCAGCCGTGCATACGCAAGGGCCTGGCCCCGCCCCGTCATCTCAGGTGCTGCACGAAGAAGCCACCGCGCCTTCCGGGAACAACAACGGCGGGCCGGAACACGCCCCTCGGCGATGCTCGGCGATCACGGTCGGCAGAGCCGAGCAGACACCGCCCCGGCACGCCGCACAGCCGACCAGGGCGCGGAAGCAGCAGTGCCGCCCGCCAGGCGCACCGTCACGGCGCCACGGCGTAGCTCAGGTCGGTCGCGGTGAGTGAGGCCGGCACCAAGCGCAGCCACATCGTGCCCCGTTCGCCCGGATCATCGTGCAGGTAGCGCACGAAACGCTCGTCCCACAACGCCTCGTCCACGCCCAGGTAGCGAGGCCGGCTTGCGGCGCCCCCGCGGCACGTCGAAGGGCACCAGCTCGGCCGGCCCCCGCGTGATCACCTGCCGGACACGGCCCGTCGCCAGATCGCACTCGTCCACCACCAGGGCCACGGACGGATCCTGCTTCACCCGGCCGAACAGCCGGGCCCACGGCCCCGTCAAGATCCAAAAAGCCCCCTCCTCCCACAGGAACCGCACCGGACGCACCGTGGGGCCGCTCGTCGCGATCCGCGCGGTCAGCGGCTGCTGCAGGAAGGCGTCCACATCCACACCGGGGCGGGAAGAGGAATCCATGTCACCAGTCTTGCGCTGCCACCGGCCGCTTCACCACCGGCCTGCGGCCTACGACCAAAGCACCAGCCGCACCGAACACCCCGACACCCGAACCTCCGGAAGCCCGGGCACGTACGAAGCCCCGCGCCCCGGCGGTCAGGGGCGTCCGCCGGGCGGCGGTCTGGGGCCGGGGCCGGCCGTCGGCGTCGGTGGCCGGTCGGTGCTTCAGGAGCCGGCCGCCGCCGCTCGCGGCGCGCGGGGGCGGGCGCGCAGGCCGGGCAGCCGGGCGGCCTGCTGTGCCGTGGCGAGGCTTTCGGTCAGGGTCAGCAGCGACAAAAGCCGCACCGGGCGGCCTGATTGGGCGGCCGCCTCCAGTTTGTGGTGGCCGTCCAGGAGGAAATGGGTCAGGCCCCAGTGCCCGTACGGGTCGGCCGTCTCCCCGGTGGCGGGCTCGCACACGTCCAGCGTGGAGGCCGCCACCGCCGTGGGGAGGGTGCCCCGTTCCATGAGCGTGACGTACTGCGCGACGCGTTCCCGCTCGTTCCACGTCGGGGGAACCATGGGGACGACGAACTCGTAGAGATGCGCGCCCGCGTCGACGGCGGTCTCGAAGGTCCGGTAGTACGGGGTGTGCGGATACTGCGGCAGGCCCCAGAACGGGTCCGTCCCCCACGTCGCGACCTGTTCACCGCTGAAGTAGTCGCCGTTTCTTCCGGGGAAGATCAGCCGGGGCTCCACGGTCAGCAGCAGCGGCAGATACGGGCCCTGCGGCAGCAGCGCGCCGAACGCTTCCATCACTTCGATCACGTGGCCGTCGTCCGGGTCGTTCAGCGGGCCGGTGAGCCGTTCCCGGACGCTGTCCAGGGAGAGTTTCTCCCGCGCGCCCTCCAGGCGGCGGAACAGCAACGGGCAGGTTCCGCAGAAGAAGCTGAGCTCGAACGCCGGCCGGCCGTCGACCAGCAGCAGACGGCGGCGCCCGGGACCGCCGCCGCTCTCCTGCCCCTGGCCGCCGCTCTCCTGCCCCTGCGCGTCGAAACGCAGCCGCGCCCCGCGGGCGGGGACGCCCAGACTGCGCGGGCCGCCCGATGTGGTCACCATGGGGCCCGACCGTACGGGACGCCGGGGCGGTTGGGGGCGGGATGCCGGGGCCGGTCACGGGCGGGGCGCCGGGGCGGTTCCGGACGGGGTGCTGTGGGCCGGTCCCGGACGGGGTGCGGTGGGCCGGTCATGCGGGATGCCGTCGGCGGTCCGGCGCGGTCACGGGCCCGTGTCCGGCCGAACGCCGACGGTCGGGCGCGAGCACAGGCACGGGGCGCGTTGCGGGCCAACTGACAGGCTCCGGCGGGTGCATGGAGCCGGGCGGCACCCGTCGGCCGACCGGACGGCCCGCGGGCCCAGACGTGCCGCGCCCCGCGTGAGCGCTGCCGGACCCGGCGGTGAACAATCCGGTCTCATCGTCCGCACCAGGGCGGGACATGCCACCGGGCCGAGGCAGGATGTGCGCCGTGCAGGAGGACGAACCGGCGCGCGGGCGCGCCTCGTACGCGCTGACCGACCCCGTCAACGGCCACGTGTGGGGCGTCTGCGCCGCGGTGGAGGGACTGTTCGGGCAACCCCGGCGTGGGACGTACGAACTGTTCGGCTGGGAACCCGTGGGGCCGGGTGGGATCGGCTGGGCCGGCTGGGTCGGCAGCCGGGTGTGGCTGGTTGCGGAGGAGGCGGCGTTCGACGCCTGGCTGCTGGAGGACGCGGAGAGTATCGGGCGGCCCTCCCCCGCCGGGGCAGGCAGCTGGGTGCTCACCGGGCTGGACGACTACGAGGGCCCGCCCGAGGGGTACCGGGGGCGGGTGCGCGTGCACGACGGGCGGCACTGGCTGGGCTCCTGCCGGGAGTTCACCCGCATCCTGCCGCCCGCACACCAGCCCGCGCCCCTGGTCCTGCGCGCTCTCGCACCGAGTGAGCGGCTCACGGCGGTGCTGGCGAAGGGCACCCGGCGGGCCCGGAACCTGGAGGAGGCCGCGCTGGAGATACGGGACGTCCGCGGCGAGCCGGTCACCGAGCAGCGGTGGCCGACCACGATCCGCACCTGGCGCCCGTCCTCCCGCCGCAACGGCCTGATCGATCTCGAGCTCGACGGGGGCTGCTTCACACCAATCCCCGAACACGCCCGCACCGTCTGGGAACAGTGGTTCGCCGGGCCGCCGGCCGCCGTCAACGCCTGGGCCGGCCTCGACACCCGCCGCCGCGGCACCTGGCACACCCTGGCCCGCGAACGGGCCGGCCGACAGCCCCGCCACGACCGTCCGGACGGGCACGCCTACGTACTCGACGGCCGGTACATCACCGACGAACCCGGCCTCCACCTGGCGCTCGGCGAGGCGGTCAACGGCCCCGGCGGCTACTTCGGCGGCTGCCTCGCCGCCCTCGACGACTGCCTGCGCGGCACCTTCGGCCACACCGCCCCCGCCACCCTGCACTGGCACGACGCCGCGACCGCACGCACACACCTGTCCGACGCCCTGACCCCCGACGGCCGGCCCCACGACCTGTTCACCGCCGTCGTGGAAACCCTCACCGAAGGCGGACTCGACATCACCCTGGCCTGACCCGCCCACCACCGAGCCCCCGCGTGCTCCGCGCAGGCCCTCCGGGCAGTGAACCGTGACAGCCGGAGCACCCGGCGCCCGTTTCTGCGCGGCCGTCCCGCCCCGGGGCAGGTGTGCCGTTGCGTCCGCGGCGTCGTGCCCGCGCCACGGCGCGGCCGATGAGTTCACGGCCCGCGGGCGGTCCACACTGGTGACCCCTCAGGAAGGACCACCGCCATGCCCGAACTCCTCGTCGACTTCATCACCTCCCTCGACGGCTACGCATCAGGAGCGGGCTGGCCCGGATTCTGGGGCCTCGAGAGCCCGGAGTACCTCGCCTGGCTCGGCGAGCAGCCCCAGGCCACCTACCTGATGGGAGCCAACACCTACCGGCTGATGTCGGGCTTCGCCGCCGGCCAGGTCCCCGACGGCCAGGACGAATTCAGGCCCGAGGAAGAGGCCTCCGTCGACGAACTCACCCAGGCCACCAAAGTGGTGTTCTCCACCTCCCTCGAAGAACCGCTGAAGTGGGCCAACTCCACGCTCGTGCGCGACGACGCCGTCGAAACAATCCGCGGCATGAAAGCGAACGGTACGGGGCTGCTCAGCACCATCGGCAGCCTCGCCCTGTCCCGCTCCCTGCTGCGGGCCGGGCTCGTCGACCGCTTCCGCGTCGTCATGTTCCCCGTCATCACCGGAAAAACGGGGGAAGAACGCATCTACGACGGCTACCCCGACATCGCCCTGGAAATGACCGACCACCGCACCTTCGACGGCGGCCTCCAACTCGTCGAGTACCGGCCCCGCATCCTCGAACACCCCCCACTCGGCGCCCCCGCGTGACCTCCGCCCCGGCGGCAGGCGCCTGGTAGCACGTATCCGACAGCCTCGGGTACGCGCTACCGATGCCTGTCGCCCACCTGGACGCGGAGAGGCGAGGCGAGGCGCGCGGCTGGCGGATCGTGCCCGACCGCACCCCGGTGCGGTCCGTTCACCCGCCGCCGCGGACCTCCCCCGCCGCACCCGTGACACAGGGCACCCGAGCAGCTCCATCACGCCGGCCGGACCCCACTCCCTGCGCTGGGGGCTTCGTCACCGTCCTCGTCTTCATGACCGGCAACGGCACCAGGGCGTCGTCCTGTCACGTCGGCCTTCACAGGACGTCTGGGAGGCTGCCGCAGCAAAGGACGAGGCCGTCCACCGGCGCTCTTCTTCTCTCGATGCCCGGTCGAGGGAACACTCGTGCCGCCCAGGAGACTTCACTCCACACGACGCACCCCGCCACTCGATCAGACCCCACGCCTGGCGCCGTCACACGTGGTCCTGCACAACGCGTCCGGCGCAGAGGCTCCCCCCACCCGTTTCCTTCCGGCAGGCGGGACCTCGACCGCATCCGGACCGCGCTCCCCCGCCGGACGGGGGGTCTCCAAGCGCCCCGTCCGTGTCGTTACGCGGCGGCCAGGACGGGGCGGCTTCAATGACTGTGCCCAACCGCCGATCTGCGACAAGCCCGCCCCCGCCCCGCCCCGCCCAGCCGTGCCACCGGGCCCCGGGCTCCAGGGGGCGGGAAGCGGGCAGAGACAGGAGAACCCTCATGCGTATCCGCACCCTGTGCGCGTCCATCGTGCTGGCAGCCGGCGTCGTCGCCGGCTCCACCGGCATGGCCGCAGCCGACGACGACCCCCAGCACCTCACCCCCCGCGAACAGGCCGGCCTGGACGCCGCCACACAGATCGTGAACACCCTGCTCGGCGGAGGCGTACCGCTCGCCAGGTGACACCGCGAGGTGGTCCGGCCGGGGAGCGCTCACGGGCCGGTCCGGCACGGATGGTTGCCGGGTCCCGAGCGGGGCCCGGCATGTAGCGGTGATCCGTACATGGCATGCTGCTCGTCGGCCGCAGACGGCACCACCCCGTGCCGCCCACGCCTGTCCGTCTGATCAGTTCTGCCTAGGTGAGCATTCGCGCATGAGAGAAAAAGTGAGATTCCCCAGCATCGTCGGCCCCGAACTGGCCGGCGTCATCGACCTGCCCGACGGCGAGGTCCGCGGCTGGGCGCTCTTCGCTCACGGCTTCACCCTCGGCAAGGACTCCCCCGCCGCCTCCCGCGTCAGCAAACAACTGGCCCGCGAAGGCATCGGCACCCTGCGCTTCGACAACCTCGGCATCGGCGACTCCGACGGCGACTGGGGCGACGGCTCCTTCACCGTCAAGGTCCAAGACACCCTCCGCGCCGCGGCCTTCATGGCCGAACGCGGCACCCCCGTCGACCTGCTGGTGGGCCACTCCTGGGGCGGGGCCGCCGCCATCGCCGCCGCCGACGAGATCCCCGGACTGCGGGCACTGGCCACCATCGCCGCACCCGTCGACCCCAGCCACGTCGAACGGCA